>JBGSVX010000637.1:0-11157 GCA_041752795.1 Terrimicrobiaceae bacterium | reverse complement strand
AAATCAACAAATCAACTTTTTTATCTGCGGAACTTGGGTTAGTTGCTCACCTCCCTCTTTCACTCCCGCATGGAGCGCCGTCGAACCACCGGGCTGAATCGCCTGAATCTGCTTTTCGAGCTCCTGCGCATCTTTGACCTTTCCCGCAGGAATAATGGTCTGCACCTCGTTGTCATAGACAACCAGAGCAAAGGTGTCATCCGGCCCGATCAGACCAAGTGCCAGAGCGGCCGCCTGACGTGCTTTCTCGATTTTTGCGCCGGACATCGAACCCGAACGATCCAAGACCACAGCAAGATTGAGTGGAACCTTGCGCTTTTCTGTGGGCGACTTTTTCCCGGTCACCTCAAACTGAAGCACACATTCCTCCTCGGATGTTTTAAGAATTTTGCGTTCGGAATCCACTGAAAGCTCAATGGACTCTGCCCCTCCGGCCATGCCACCAAAGCATGCCAGAGCCGTTATTAGAACTAGGTTTTTTATTTTCACAGCCTCCACCATTTCAAAAATCGAATCGGGAGTTGTCAGAGCCAGGTCATCAATTTGTAAAAAAATTGTGAAAGAGGAGATGAGGTGTGCGTTCTGATATTTGACAAACTTTGGCAATCTTTGCATACTTGAGAAATGAACATCTCGTTGACTCCAGAGTTGGAAAATGTGGTCAAATCGAAGATCGCCTCGGGACTTTACAACAATGCCAGCGAAGTCATCCGTGAGGCACTGCGGGAGTCTATCCGCCGCGAAAGTGACAGTCAGTGGATGCAACGCGAAGCGGCCATCGGGTTTGCACAACTTGAGGCGGGAATGACAGTTAAAGTGAATTCAAAAAAGGAGTTTCTTGCTGCTGTGAGAAAGAACCCGTGAAGCTTGAGCTCACGGAAGCTGCATTGGGCGATCTTCGTTCGATCCGCGCCTACACACTGGAACGCTGGGGACCGGTTCAGGAAGAGCTCTACCTTGATCAAATCTGGACAAAATTCGCGAGCATCCTCGCAGATCCCTCAAAATTCCGGTTTCGTCAGGATCTATTTCGTGACTGCCAAATGGCGACCGAAGGAAAACACGTGATTCTTTTTCGAATGAACAAATCCACTCTCCAGATCGTGAGGGTTTTGCACAGCGCTATGGATTTTAAAAGTCACATCCCGCATGGAGAGAAGTGACATACCTTCATTCATAACCTGGCATATAAATGTCGTGATTCGAGAAAGCGGTCGCGACAAGCGCAACCCTCCATTGGATGGCTCTGCTTGTCAGAGCCGTTCTGCAAATGTCACCACTTTTCATCGCCAGGTGAACAGTAAGAGCGACTTGCATAGATTTGGATTTTTCTATGTGATTGATTCCATGTCACACCTGCCATCCCCCACCCGCTACGAAGACGCCTCCTTCCGCCGCTGTGGCCACAGTGGCCTCCAACTGCCAACGGTCTCTCTCGGTTTGTGGCACAACTTCGGAGGGGTGGATGTTTTTGAAAATTCCAAAGCGATTGTGCTCCGGGCCTTTGATCAGGGCATCACGCACTTTGACCTCGCCAACAACTATGGTCCGCCTCCGGGAAGCGCGGAGGAAACATTCGGAAGAATTTTGAAGAGTGATCTGATGTCATGGCGCGACGAGATGATCATTTCAACAAAAGCCGGCTACCGGATGTGGTCCGGGCCCTACGGAGAATGGGGATCGCGGAAAAGCCTTCTGGCAAGCTTGGATCAAAGCCTGCGAAGGATGACTCTCGACTACGTGGACATTTTTTACAGTCACCGGCCGGACCCTGAGACCCCTTTGGAAGAAACCATGAGCGCATTGATTCAGGCCGTTCGCTCCGGAAAAGCCCTCTATGCAGGCATCTCAAATTACAACGCGGAAATGACCTCCCGCGCAGCCGCCATCCTTGCCTCCGAAGGAGTGCCACTCCTGATTCATCAAGCAAGCTACAATCTCTTCAACCGCTGGGTGGAAGATGGCCTCACCACTGTCCTGTCCGAAACCGGCGTCGGATGCATTGCATTCTCGCCACTGGCTCAAGGGCTTCTCACTGACCGTTATCTGCATGGCATTCCCGAGGGTTCGCGTGCAAGCAAAGCCCACGGATTTTTGAAACCTGCCCAGGTTTCCGAGGAAACCATGACCCGCGTGCGGGCACTGAATGACATCGCGCAAAAGCGCGGTCAATCCCTTGCCGCCATGGCCCTCTCCTGGCTCCTCTCGCGCCCAACGGTAACCTCGGTTCTCATCGGTGCGAGCAGCACCGCACAGTTGGATGACAACCTCGCGGCCTCCAAAGGTCCGGAGTTCAGCGCGGAGGAAATCGTGGAGATTGATGCTGCGTGTAGAATGGAGCCCGTCATCAAATAATCGATCACGTGGAAAGGGCCAATTTCGCTCGGGAATTGGCGGTGAATCTGGCGGTCCCGACAGCCGACCGAAGGGAGACAGGCTTGCCGCAGGCAAGAGCGAAGCGTCCAACCAGGACCCTCCAACGGAGCCCTATTTTTCATGGTCCGCCCTCACAATGTGAGGCCGCTCCTCACGCCTTAAAGATGAAACAAAACCATCTTTATGAAACTCCATCACTCCAATCTGCCTCATCAATCACCAATTCCCTTCCTCACGGATGGCGGGCTCGAAACAACTCTGATCTTCCATGAAAAGATCGACCTTCCATGTTTCGCGGCCTTTCCGCTGCTGAGGGACGCCACTGGCCGAAAAATCTTGAAAAATTATTACGAGACCTACGCACGACTGGCGGTTCGCTTCGGTGCGGGCTTTGTGTTGGAAAGCACAGGCTGGCGAGGAAACCCCGACTGGGCCGCAAAACTCGGCTACACACCAGCGGATCTTGACGCAGCGAATCGCGACGGAATCCGGTTGATGCACGAGATTCTCGCCGAGTGTGAGACACAGGAATCGCCAATGGTTGTCAGCGGTGCTATCGGGCCGCGCGGAGACGGCTACACCATGGGGATGACGATGACCCCGGAGCATGCCACCAGCTACCATATGCAACAGATACGGGTATATAAAGACGCAGGTGCCGATCTTGTGTCAGCGTTTACTATGACTTATGCTGATGAGGCCCTCGGAATCGCGAATGCTGCTGCCGCGATGGACATTCCGTCCGTGATCTCATTCACCCTGGAGACCGATGGGCGGCTGCCAAGCGGTCAGACCTTGCAGGAGGCCATCGAGCTGGTCGATTCCCTTGCCTCCCGGGCACCGTCCTACTACATGATCAATTGCGCACATCCCACGCACTTTTTTTCGGAGTTGCCGGAAGGTGCTCTATGGCTTGAGCGCATCGTCGGACTTCGCGCAAACGCCTCCTGCCGCAGTCATGCGGAACTGGATGAAAGCACTGATCTGGACGCGGGTGATCCAGCCGATCTCGGTCGGCAATACCGCCAACTCCGCAAAATCCTACCAAGACTCAATGTGCTGGGGGGCTGCTGTGGTACTGACCACCGACACGTTGAGGCCATCGGTCAATGTTGTTTGTCGCCTGCAACTCAGCGTGCCTGATTTCATGTTTGTCGCCTTGATGCAATGACCTTCGACGTTCCGCTGGAAAATCATTTACCGGAAGCAGATGGAATCATCGATCACGGGGATTTCCCCCAAAAATATTGCCACGAGGGCCGACCACTGCCGGTATTTTTCATATATCGATTTCCAACATGCTTTCAATTTCACCACTTTCCCCAAGCAACTTCGAAACGATTGTTGCAATTAAAGTAAGCGACGATCAGTCCAATTTCGTAGCGCCCAACGTATTGTCGATCGCTCAGTCCAAAGTGTGGAACTATCTCGTTCCGGCTGCCATTGAACTCAACGGTACTCCAATTGGCTTTGTGCTCTACGGGGAAGATCCAAACACTCGCCGGGTCTATATCGTCCGCTTGATGTTTGCTCCGAAATTTCAGCAAAAGGGCCATGGTTCAGCAACTGTCAGACTCCTTCTTTTAAAACTCCAACAGGTGTATTCCTGCTCAGAGGTTTATGTCAGCTTGATGCCGGATAACCTCGCTTCCCAAAGATTATTTCGATCTCTTGGATTTCTACCCACGGGGGAGACGGATGAGGATGGCGAGATTGTCTTTTGCCGGAAGCTCGTTCCCAATGAGCGCTGAGCTTCTGGCATTTAACCAGCCCCAAAACTACAAAAACCAGCGCGTTTCCTTTTCCGGTGAGTAGGAGCAGAAAACCCCGGTTTTGATCGAGTGGTTGAGATGTTTTGCAAGGGTTGGATTAGCCAATGCCAATTTTTTGATAGCATGACGGATCCGCCAAGTCACAGTTGTGCGTGCGCGCTCGGTGGTATCGCCCATTTTTCGATCACGCCCACCGAGGCCGGTGGCCTTGCGCATTTCCTCGAGCAAGCGCTCGCGTTCCTCTTCGATCCGCTCGCATCTACCGGGATCGTTCGCAGCTTCGGCATCGGCGAGTTCGGATTCAATCTCACGCAGGCGGCAGCGATACGAACGTTTGGCCTGCTCATCCAGCACCTCAACGCCGCTTGCTGCATTGGACGTTTGACCAGCAAGTTCAATGCAATGCACCTCTCCTCCGGGGTGCTCAAGTAGTTTTGCAATGTCCAGCAAACCACGGATCTCAGAGACATGGGCCACTTCGTGTTCATAGCAAACCGTCCAAAGTTCCCCTTCCTTGCGAAAAATATTGCCCACCGGCCATGCCGTGGCGGATGGCGCCACCGATTTTGAGAGATCATCCTCCAGTCCCGCCATGCGCAATCCATCGACAAAATGTTGGAGATCTTCCTCTCGACGGAATGGGTTCACATGCAACAGCCAGCGTACGGCCTCACCTGGTTCAGGAGTGCGGCCCATGGAAATCCGCTCAGCGAAGACTTTCCGGAATTCTTCGATCTGGAAGTGCGCGCGTTTCATGTCGCCGAGATGTGCATAAGCAGCGGCGAGGTAGGCCGGACCATCGGTTACAATCACTGGAGTCTTGAGTCCCAATTCGACAGAGCGCGAATAATCGCCCATCACAAAGTGTGGTACTGCTTGGTAGTAAAACCACCAAGCAGGACACAGAGGATTGAGTTTTAGAGCACGTTCCCCGAGTTGCACAGCCAGTTCCGCCTCACCGAGCAATGCCAAGCCAAGAGTGATTTGAATGAGAACAAAGGCATTGTTTGGTGCAATTTGCTGGACACGATAATAGCGCGCTTCTGCCAATGCATGTTGGCGCCGGTATTGCTCAATCTTCCCAAGAATCATCTGCACAATGGGATCATCAGGGTCGAGTGCCTCGGCTCGCAATGCACACTCATAAGCAGCTTTTTCCTTCACCTCCCAGCAGCCCCAAGCCTGGCAGCTCCATTCATTGAAATGGGAAAGAGAAAGCCCTGCTTGTGCCCGCGCGTATTGTGGATCGACACTCAGAGCCTGCTCAAAATATTGCCGGGCTTCATCATCGTCCGTAATGGTTCCACGCTGCAGGCACTCCATGCCCCGCAGCCAACACTCATAAACTGAAAGCTTTGTAAAATGACGGTTTCTCGATGCGATGAGAATGGACTGGTCAATCCGAGAAGTCAGCGCATTAGCAACCTTTGCTGCGATTTCGTCCTGCAGCGCAAACATCTCTTCCGCCGCCACATCATATCGTTCTGCCCACAGGTGGTGGCCGGATGAGAGATGAACAAGCTGCACGCTGAGCCTGAGCGAGCGGACAGACCTGCGAAGGCTGCCCTTTAGTAAATAATCGACCGCAAGGCGGCGCCCAATGTCCGCATCTTCGAGTCGTGCCGGTTGAAGGGCAAAAGTAGATTCGGCAGCAATAATTCCAATTTCAGAAAAACGTGCCAGTTCAAAAATCAGGTCATGCACAAAACCGACGGCCAGGAGCGCATCATCCGCCGAGCCAGATAGATTCTCAAATGGCAGGACGGCGATTGAGGCACAGCGGTTCTGGCTATGCATTTGAGAATTTGACGGGCAGGGGGCGGAGCCACCTTCTGGTTGAGAAATGTCGGGATTCATATGCAAGGCCAATCGGATCCTGATGCTTCGTGTTCTATAGGAGCGGATCGCTCGGACCAAGCCTTATCCCTGTAATGCCAAATGATGGAGCGTATTGGGGATTTGGCAGTGCCGACCTGTGAGGATTCAGCCAAAGAAAAAAAACCCCGCCGCACGGCGGGCGTGCGGCGGGGTGAAGGGCATTCGAGACGGCTCTGGCGTCTTTCTTTGACGACTCAGGCGTCCTTCTTTTTCTTTGTGGCTTTGGGAGCGGGCGCTTCCTCGCCGGCGGCGGGAACGTCTGCTTTGGAAGCCTTGGATTTTTTGGGTGTCACTTCAATGGGTGCTTCTTCGACAGCCACAACAACGTCCACCCATTCGATGTAGGCCATCGGAGCGGAGTCACTCTGGCGTGGCCCGAGTTTGACGATGCGGGTATAACCACCTGCGCGAGAAGCGCAGAGAGGGCCGATTTCCGTGAACAGTTTGCCGACGGCTTTGGCCGTGCGGGTGCTGTTATTGCGCAGCAAGGCAAGAGCCCGGCGGCGGGAATGCAGGGTGTTGCGTTTGGCGAGGGTCACCATTTTTTCGGCGAGAGGGCGGACAGCCTTCGCTTTGGCGAGGGTGGTCTTGATCCGGCCGTGTTCGATGAGACTGCAGGCCTGATTGGCGAGCAGTGCGTTGCGGTGCTCGGCAGTGCGGCCGAGTTTGACGGTTTTTTTCTGATGGCGCATGGCGGCTTAATTGGCTTACAAGACTTACTTGCTTTCCGCAGTTTCTTTGGCGTCTTCGGGCGGCAGGTCTACAAGACCCGACTCGAATTTCATGCCAAGACCCAACTGGAGTTGGTGAAGTTTGTCTTTGATTTCGTTGAGCGACTTCTTGCCGAAGTTGCGGTATTTGAGCATCTCTGCTTCCGTTTTCATGGCCAACTGACCCACGCTTGTGATGTTTGCGTTGTTCAGGCAGTTTGCGGCACGAACAGAAAGCTCGATTTCGTTGACGCTCATATTGAGAAGCTTTTTGAGGCGCGTGTTTTCCTGGCTGACCTCTTCCGGAGTTTCATCAAACTCAACCTGCTCGTCATTGAATCCAACGAACACATCGAGATGATGACGGAGGATTGCCGAGGCTTGGAGAAGGGCTTCATCAGGCGTGAGGCGTCCATCGGTCCAAATTTCGAGAATGACCTTGTCGTAGTCGGTGCGCTGACCGACCCGGGTGTTTTCCACGGCGTATTTCACGCGGGTGACGGGAGAGAAGATCGAGTCGATTGGGATCACTCCGATAACCTGCTCCGTCGGCTTATTTTCTTCACCTGTGGCAAATCCACGACCCACCTTGATTTCCATCTCGGCTTCGAATTTTTGCTTCTTGTCGAGTGTGCAGATATGCTGGTCGGGGTTCACGATTTCGACTCCGAGGGGGAGAACGATATCGGCTGCGGTGACGGCACCTTCCTTGTTCACAGCAATCGTGGCCTTTCGGACGTCGTGGTCCGGGGCTTTGAATTTGATTTTTTTGAGGTTCAGCACGATGTCCACAACATCCTCGACCACTCCGGGGAGGCTCGTGAACTCATGGGGAGCCCCTTCAATTTTGACGGTGGTGATGGCTGCACCTTCCAAAGAGGAAAGCAGCGTGCGGCGGAGGGAGTTGCCGACCGTGTGGCCGTAGCCGGCCTCGAAGGGCTCGGCGATGAATCGTGCAAACGTATCTGTTGACTCCTCTTTGATGAGGGATTTGGGCATTTCAAAACGCCCGAGACGAACTGGCATGGTAGTTATATGGAATTTTGCGTCGGGTTTCCCTGTGCGCTATGGAGAAAACCGAAGGTTTACACCACAGGACCGACGACGCAGGATGTTTTAGCGCGGGACAAGCAAACTAGCGGGACGGGCAAAAGAGTCAAGCCATTTCCAAGGCAATTTCGTCAGCGAGGGACCTGGCACTTCTGGCGAGGACAAGCCGGTCCCCCACCCTCTGAAGCAGGCCTTTCTCAAGGAGGGGGGCCGCGGCTGCTGATGCGATGTCATTTTCTTCAATCCCCCGGCTGGTCCGAAGCCCAAGCGCAATGCGCTCGAGCCGGAGTTCCTCCGGGGTCAGTTCCTCGACGGTTTCCGCGGAGGAAACTCCTGCCGTGCAGCGTCGGACATAGTCTTTGGTGTCGGAGACATTTTTGGTTCGGATGGTTCCAACAGTTGAAACCGCGGAGGGCCCCAATCCCAAAAAATCCTTTCCCTGCCAATACGCCAAATTGTGGCGGCAGGTCTGACCGGGCAAAGCATAATTGGATGTCTCGTAATGTTCAAACCCGGCGACCTCAAGCCGTGTGATGGTTTCCTCAAAGAGGTCCGCATCCAAGGCACCATCCGCGACAAATTCCCCGCGCCCGAGTTTTTCAAAAAACTCGGTGTCCTCTTCATAGGTCAGCGAATAAGCCGACAAATGGGTTGGCTGATACGTGAGCGAGCGGGCAATCGTCCGCCGCCAATCATCAGGGCTCTGACCCGGAACTCCGAACATGTGATCCAGGTTCAGGTTATCAAAGCCAGCCTGCCGGAGAATGTGAATGCTGCGTTCGGCCATTTCTGCCGAGTGCGAACGTCCGAGGGTCTGCAAAATGGCGGGTTCCCAGCTTTGCACGCCAAGGCTCGCGCGATTGACCCCGAGTTGGCGAAGGGTTGAGGCCTTGCCGGGGGAAACGGTCGCGGGATTCATTTCGACCGTGAATTCCTGCACCTCTGAAAAATCGAATTGGGCAGCCAGTCCGGAAATCAGCCGATCCAATTGGGACGCATTCAAGGCTGTGGGGGTTCCTCCACCAAAAAACACGGTTTCAGGCCGGACGATGTCCCGCACGAGCCTTGCTTCAGAGAGCAAAGCCTCCACAAATTCCCGGAACCCACCTGCTGAAGCCTCGGTTTTGTAGAAGCTGCAATACGGGCACACCTTTGGACAAAAGGGGATGTGAACGTAGAGGTGTCGAATCATTGAAGCTGGAATTCTATAGAAAATCGGCAAGATTCAAAACAATGAATCGAATTCTTGCGTATTTCTTGGCGGCGTTTTTGTCGCTTGCTGCCCTCACAGCGCAGGAAACTCCCCCACCCGCTCCGATTTCCAAAATTTTTTATGCACTGGACACACGGGTTCTGGGAGAAGGGAAAAAACCGGATGCCGCCATCGTCCGGCGCATGGTGGACAGCCTCGTCACAGAAATCACAAAAAAGCCGACAGTCGCCGAAGCATGGCAATCCCTTGTTTCGCCGAAGGACATTGTCGGAATCAAAGTCTCAACCGGTGCCGGCATTCTGGGTGGCACCCGCGAGGCAGTGACCGCAGCCGTCGTCTCAGGCCTCCGCGCAGCCGGACTCCCTCGGGAACACATCATCGTATGGGACAGAAACCTCGCTGACCTTCTCGCCTGCGGATACAAAAACAACGATCCCGATTACACGCTGCGATGGGTGGACCCGAAAACCGGCTTTGATACCAAATCGCAGGTGAATGCGCCGGTTCTTGGCAAACTCATTTGGGGAGACAGTCGCTTCGGCAACTCTTCGACCGCCCGCTTTTCCGACATGCTTTCCTCCGGCGAACAACTCAGCAACCAAAGCTACTATTCCAAGGTGCTCAGCAAGGAAGTGACCAAAATCATTCATATCCCCTCTGCGACCGACAGTTTCCTTACTGGCATCAATGGCGCTCTGGCGGGAATGACCCTTTCAAACCTCGACAACTGGCGGCGATTCACCAAAGCCCCGGACCATGGTGACCCCTACATCGCAGAAATCTATAATGATGAAATCATCCGAAGCAAAGTGGTTCTCACCATCCTGGATGCCCTCATTTTGCAATATGCCGGCGGCCCCTACGTGAATCCCAATTTCACCGTGGATGGAGCCGCCATCTTTGCCAGCCGGGACCCGGTGGCCATTGATGCCACACTCCGGGAGATGATCGATGAAGTCCGCAAAGCCAGCAAACTCCCTCCCGTTCGGCCAATGACCGGATACATTGAAACCGCTGTCGCCTTGGGATTGGGTCAGTCCGCCCCATCAAAAATCGAAACCATTCGATCCGGCGTGAGTGGTCTCCGGTAGCAACGATCATCGCCAGAAAACATGAGGTACACCGACGTTCCATGGGATCTCCTCAAGCAGGTGTCCCGTTCGTTTTTTCTGACTCTGAGGTTATTGCCATGCCAGGTCCGCGAACCCATCGCCATCGCGTATTTGCTGGCCCGGCTCTCGGACACTGAAGCCGACGGGGCCGTCTCCCCCGCCGAAAATGAACTCCTCTCACGGCGAGAAGAATGCTTAAAACTTCTCGAAAAATCGCCGGACAGGGATCACATCCAAAATGTTTGGTCCACCATCCAAGCAGGTCAAGACTTTGACCGTGACCGATTCTCCGACACAGAAATCACGCCGCTCACTTCCGAAGAATTAGATCGCTACACATACCTTGTGGCAGGCTGTGTCGGCGAATTCTGGACGACTCTTTGCAGCGAAAAAATCCCAAATTTTTCCGTGAGGATGTCAGAGGAAATGACATCGCTCGGGGTGGAATATGGCAAAGGCCTGCAACTCGTGAACATCCTTCGAGACCGGAAAAAAGACGCAAAACTTGGCCGCATCTTTGTGCCGGTTTCCCGGTTTGAGGAAACCCTCCAGCTCGCGCAGCAACGACTCCGCTCCGCAGAAATCTACGTGCATTCGATCCGGCCTTTCCGCTTGCGAACCGCCACGGCTCTCCCCGTGCTCCTCGCAAAACCAACCCTCGATCTCATCGCGCAAAACCCCTCTGCAGAAAATATCAAAATCCGGCGGAGTCAGGTTTGGAAATGCTTGTTCATGGCCCTTGGGATTCGGCCGGTTCCGGGTGAAAGGCCCGGGTTCGGGGCCAGAAAAAAGTAAAGAACCGCGCCAAGTCCATTCAACAAAATCACCACAACCACCCAGACCAAACGCTCATTTGCATCCATCGCACGATTCTTCAGCAGGTGAACGAGTGCGATAATCCAAAACACAAAAGAGAAAAAAACTGCCGCGCCGACAGAAATGGGCAACCAACTCAAATAAAAGGCGGCTTCCTGGGGGGCCATGGGAATCCTTTGATCGGTCGTGTTGACGCCGATAATCCCAGCGACAAAAAACACGCCGCAGAT
>JBGSVX010000636.1:0-2384 GCA_041752795.1 Terrimicrobiaceae bacterium | reverse complement strand
CATAGAAATCATGGAGCGAAGCGTCTCAAGATTCTCATGCACCGTGCGGTTCCCGAGGCGAAATTTGCGGAGGCCGCCCGCGAAAACCTCGAGAGAAATTTTTCCATTGAGGAGAAAGAAAAGTTTGCCGCCGAACTGGAGGCCTTTTTTCAGTGTTTTAAAAACGGGGTTGAGATTTCCCAGGGCTCCGAGGTGACGATCGATTACCTCCCGGGGCAGGGAACAATCATTACCTCGGAGGGCAAGCAGCGTGCAGTGATACCGGGTCATGATTTTTATCATGCGCTCTTGCGCCTTTGGATTGGGAAGCCATTGCAGGCTTCCATGAAAACTGGACTTCTCGGAAGCCGGGAAAGCAGATAGTTTTCGCCTCAATTGATTTTTATGAAACTCCACATCCTTGCCCCGTGTCTTGTTTTGGTTTTTTCTTTGATTGGCTGTGCCCCGTATTCGCGGGTCCAGGAACGCCGGTCAGCGGATCTTGCAATCACCGCACAGCAACGCGTCCTGCTCAAGTCCGTGGAAAGTGAGAGGTTAACTCCGCTCGCACAAATTGGCAGGTATCTTGATGCCGCAGACTCAGCGAGGCTGCGCCTGAAATCCGATCCAAACAATGTGTTGGCACAGAGCGACTACAATTTTGCGGTGGCCCGCATTGTGGAGACCGTTTCCAAAAATAAACTGACCCCATGGGATGAAGCGCTTATCTGCCCTTCGGCGAGCGGCAAGCCATGGAAGCTTGGGCTGATCCCTCCGGATCCCCGCCCACAATTTCATCCATCCAAGTTGGATATCACTCCCGCAGACCGTCTGCTTTTCCGGGGAAAATTGGTGGGAGATCGCGCAGCCACCATAGGTTTGGGAGCTCCAATTGTTGCCATGGGCCGGGATCTGGATCCTTTGCCGACTGATGAATTCGGACAAAAGAAAAACCTTTCGTATGGACTCACTGCGGCCGTGCAATTTTCGGGAAGGGATTGTGACATTGTGTTCAAGGACCCGCTGGAGACGGAAACTCTGAAACTCGACAATCACAGGTATAACCTGGCAGCCGATTATCAGGCTCCTCTGGCCATGTCCCTGGCTGGGTTCAATGTCCGGCGCTTCGAACTCAAAGAAATGTTCCGTCCTCAGCTCTTTGAAGATTCGGCGAGGTTATCACGCCTGGAGCCCTACAACCCGAAAAAAATCCCGGTTCTGTTTATTCATGGACTGAGCAATTCGCCTGCCATTTTTGCTCCGGTGATTCAATTTCTTCGCAGTGACCCGCAAATCCGCAGGAACTATCAATTCTGGGTTTTCAGCTATCCCACCGGCCTGCCCTATCCAATGTCCGCAGCGATTTTGCGCTACCAACTCGACAAGATGCGAAAGCTATACCCGGACCACAAAGACATTGTTGTCATCGGGCACAGCATGGGCGGCATGATCAGCCGTCTGCTTCTTACGGACAGCAAAATGAAAATTTGGAATTCCTTCTTTGACCGCCCCCCCTCGGAGATTCCCTTTTCGAAACAAGCACGCGATTTGATGGGTCGGTCTCTGATTTTTGATGCGCAGGACCATATTTCCCGCGTGATGTTTGTTTCCGCCTCCCACCGCGGAAGCGACATGGCAACAGATTTTTTTGGACGCCTGGGTGCCAAGCTTGTCGGCAATCCGGTTTCGAACAATGAAATCAATCGGGAAGTCTATGCCTATGTCCGGCCCGAAGTGCGCGCCACTGGACGTCATCGTTTGCCAAACAGCATCGACATGTTGGATCCCGACAATCACTTCCTCGTTACAGCCAATGCGCTGCCTGTGAAAAAGGGAGTTCCATTTCATTCGCTCATTGGAGATCGGGGCCGGGGCGGTCACTTGGACCACACCAAACCTATGAGCAGTGATGGAATCGTTCCGTATTGGAGCAGTCACATGGCCGGAGCCCAAAGTGAGCGCATCATCCCAAGCGGCCACTGGAGCCACCTGCATCCTCTGGGAATGGTGGAAATCAAACGCGTTCTCATCGAAAATCTGCAATGAAATCCGAGCGCGCGCTTGCTGACGGGCTCTCTCCCATGGAGGCCATGGCCGTCCTTTTCGGAGAGGGCAACGAGGACGTTTCACGGGCAATATTTGATGGAATCAGCCGTCAAATTTTTGAAGGCCCGGAACGCAAACCGCTCACCGGCTTGCGGCGGGCGATGACGGGATTTGTTTTTTGGAGCATGAACACGACCACCAGGCAGGTCGTTCAAAAAGAAGCGGACGGACGCGAGATCGTACATTACAGAAACCGCATCCTGGAGCGAGCAGGTCATCCCTACACAAAAACTCTGCTGAATCCAGCAAGGGCTGATACAGCCTCTCTGGTTGAAGGTGGAGATCCCATGAATGCGATC
>JBGSVX010000635.1:0-2679 GCA_041752795.1 Terrimicrobiaceae bacterium | reverse complement strand
ACACTTGCTACTGTAAATACAGGTAAAAGTCGTTTAGTCAATATATATTACGATAATAATTTACTTATTACTTGCTACATTTTTGGGCATATTCATTGATTTTCAACGACTTATAAAAAAATTAGGGGGAAGTTAGGCTAGAGGCAATGCCGTTCGGGAATTTCCGGCAAATCAGGCGGCTCTGACAAGAGAGCCCTCCAGAAGAGCCCTTCACACATGGTTCAGCGTTTGGGCAAATCAACCCTCCGGTGGAGGGTCCTGCTCGTCAGGACCGGGCGTTGGAAATGCGCCGGCGACGCCTGATGGCCGTGGCTCCAGCAAGCACGAGAAGCGCGCAGGTGGAGGGTTCGGGAATTGTTTGGAGTGTGAACTGGAGGAGATTGTTGTTGTAGGCGAAAGTGCCTGAGAAGCCGCCGGAGTTGGTGAAGCGGAATTCCGAGGCGTCAATGTTTGTGAAATTGGGAGCGACCTGGATGAGGTCATAGGTCGTCCCTTCCGACCACCCGAGGTTCTCAAAGGTGAACCAGTAATGTTCGCCCGGCGCATCAAATCCCTGCAAGGCCCCGGCCACGAGGAGATCGGAGGTCGTTCCGAGTTCAAAACGCATTTCACCACCCGCGTACCAGAAGACCTCGCCGACGGTGAGTGTGCCGGCCGAGGAGCCCGGAGCGAGGATGGCGCCATCCATCAAAGTGATTTCCACGATCTGGCCGCTTCCTCCGAGGATGCCACCAGACTCGACTTGCACATTGCCATTTCCAAGAAACCCGTCCACTTGAAGCGTTCCTCCCTGGACTGTGGTGCTTCCTGTGAGTGTGGAATTGCCACTCAGGACAAGCGTTCCTGAGGTTTGCTTGAGGAGGTTGCCGGTGCCAAAGATGCTGCCGGAGAAATTTCCAGAGTTCAGAGCCAGCGTGCTGGTTCCCAAAGAACCGATTCTTACCGTGCCATTACCGCGAAGATTTTCGATGGCCCCGCCAGTGACCTGATCGTTAAAATCGAGCGTGGCACCTGTTGCCACGGTCACCGATTCGGCAATATCTGTCATGGCGATCAGCGCGTCATTGCCAGCTTGAAATGTCCCATAATCCACAGAAATTCCGACATCCGCAGGCAGGGCAACCGCACCCGTCGGAGCAAAAATCACTGTGCCGGTATTGCCCGCACTTCCAACTTGCATGGTTGACCCGGCGACCAGAAGGAAATCCAAAGGAGCAATCGTGAGCGTCTGTCCGGCGGCAGCTGAGAACGTTCCGGTTTGATTCGCGCTCACAGAAACAAGTTGGATTCCTGAACCAAGATTTCCTGAGATCGTTGCATTGCTCGATGCGCGCACTTCTGCTGTTCCGATTTCGACGTTCCCGGTTGACAACGTGTCACTGCCGACAATTTCCAGAACTCCGCCCTGAACAGAAGTGCCGCCTGAAAACGTGTTTGCTGCCGTGAGCCGGAGTCGGCCCGCGCCGGTTTTTGTGAGACTGCCATTTCCTGAGAGAACCGTCGTGATTTGCGCGTTGCCGCCCTGCGTGTCCACCGTCAGCCCGCCTGATCCCACGACCACGGCTCCCGGGGCAAAGCCGAAAATGAGCAGCGTGTCCAATACACCCGTGCCGCCAAGAAGCTTGAGTTGAGTCCCGGAGAAGAAGACCGACCCGGTTCCCCCGCCTTGGTCGATGACGTCTGTGCTGAGCGTGGAATTGACCACATTGAGCACACCGGAGACCCCTCCCGATGCACCCAACTCGATCGCGCCGGCTGACACATTGGACCCATTTTCTGCTGAGAAAGACCCATGCCCGCTTGAACCAATCGTGAGTGTTTCCAGCGTTGTCCAGGAGGCATTATTGAGAGTGACATTGCCGCTTGATCCGGCATGCAGGCCGAGTTGCGACCACTCTGAGCTGACCTCCCCGCCTGCCGATGCAGAGAAGCTCGCTGTTCCATTCACTCCCACGGCCAATGTGTTGGACATCGTCCATGAACCGCCCGTGATATCCACTGTTCCTGATCCAGCAAGGGTTTGCGAGATGTAACCGCTCTCGCTTTCAATCGCTCCTTGGGCTCCAATGTTCAGGGTTCCACTTCCTGAGACTCCCACAAAAATGGCCTCTTTGTTGGTCCAGTTGCCATCGAGAATATTGATCGCCCCCGAGGCTCCGGATGCAAACCCCATGTTTGCTTTCTTCGTGTGGAGTGCGCCGCCGCCATCCAAAGTGAACGTGCCGGTTCCCTCCGCTCCGACATGAAGCTCCCCGGTGAGGGTCATGTTCCCACCGGACAAATTCACCGACCCCGTGGACCCGCTCTGTCTTCCAACAAAAAGTTCGGGTGCATGGAAAATGGCACCATCGGTTACCAGAGTTCCATTCCCCCCGAGGCCGACAAACACATTCTCCGAGCTGGTCAGAGAGCTGTTGGAGATGGAGACTAACCCGGTCGAACCGGCTGTGGTCGCGACATTGACCCCATACGCTGTGACGGAGGCTGAGTTCGTGAGAGAGAGATTTCCTGTTCCGGCATTTCCCACTTCGAGATCGTTTTGGATGGTGATGTTTCCGCCGTTGGTGGCCACAATCCCGGTCGAAGTCGAATTCGAACCAATGACAAAATTCAATGCAGAAATCTGCGAGTTGACAGCTTGAACTTCTCCACGCCCCTCAAAACCGACTGTGATATCCC
>JBGSVX010000634.1:0-5131 GCA_041752795.1 Terrimicrobiaceae bacterium | reverse complement strand
GTTGGTCCACTTTTTGTCGAGCGGACCCTCTGGGATTTTGGGATCGAGGATCATTTGATTACATCTTTGCCGAGACCGAAAACGAGAATAGAAATCGGGATCGAGGAATAGCCGAGAAAAAGGAGCCACGCGACGGCGCGGCCTGCGAGTTCAAACAGTGGACGCAGACTCTTGTTGGTGACGCCAAGGGTTTGGAACAAACTGGCTATGCCATGACTAAGGTGCATGGCGAGAAGGAACAGCGCGATCACATAAAACAGGCTCACGACGGGATTGCTGAAACCAATGACGACCATGCGATAGACATCATGCACTTCGTGGCCGTCCAGCGTGGTATGTAATTTGGCAAACGAGGGATCCACAAGGTGTGCCGTAAAATGCGCAAGGTGAAAAATCACAAAGGCCACGATGAAAAGCCCGCTCAGTCTCATGGTCCGCGCAAATGCTGTGGTCTTCATCGGCGCAAACACCGCATACTTCTGCGGACGTGCCTTCCGGTTTTCAAACCACAAAAGCATCGTAAAATATATGTGCATGCCGACGATTGCCAGAAGGCCAAATCGAATGACCCACAAAAATGGACCGAGATCCCGCAAATGCATCGCGTAGGCATTAATCAAGTCCCGCCCAAAAAAGATAGTCAGGTTCCCACCAAGATGGCCGACGGCAAAAAGCAACAGGGCAATGCCGCTCAGAGCCACCATGGTTTTTTTGCCAATTGAGGAAAATAGCCACCCGATCAGAGGCAAACGCAGGATCGAAGGTGGTGGATCAAGGAGAATTGAGGCGACAGACATGGAGTAATTAGTAAAACTTATATTATCAGTAAGGCAAGGGGATTTTTGAAAAACCCAAAAATAATACGGATTCCGTCAACCGATGGTTGCGTGGAACTGCCGCGACTATCTTCGTGCCGGTGAGAGGCGAAAGGATGGCTCGCTGAGACTGATGGCGTTGTTTTCGTTGAGGGACAGCACCGGGGTGGGTTCCTCACTTCGGTCAAATTCCAAGAGCCACAGAAGTCGCTGGGCGCCACCGGGGTTTTGTTTGAAGGCGGTTGCAATCAGCACATAAGCTCCGGGTTCCGGCAGGGCAATTTCAAAGCGCCCGCTGGAATCCGTGAGTGTGACAGCAAGCGCAGGAGGAAGATTGGACTGAAGTGCGGTCACGATGGCCGCAAATTCTTCTTCGGTGCCGGGTGTTGGGAGATTGGCAATTTTAACGAGTGCTGACCGAACATCATCAACTCTCAAAGCTCCGATGGTGACACCGCTCATGACGGCGAGTTTGCCGGGGGTGGGTTCGCTGGTGAGCACGCCCCGGACCACGCCGGCAGGTGCCATTTCCAGAAGAATGGAATTCTGACGCTGGAGTGCTTTGATGGTTTCCTCCATTTCAACAACTTTGTTTTGAATCACCACCAATTGGTCGCGGGAACTCTGACCCCATGCCCAGAGCGCGGCGGCGGCTCCGATGGCAAACAGGCAGGCAATCCATCCGGGCAGCGCGGATTCCGCCGCATTTTTTTTGCGAGGTTTGCGGCGCGAGCGGTCACGGCCCGAGGACCTGCGACGGCGGGATTTGTCATCTTGATTTTCTTCATCGCCCTCTTCTTCCTGTTCGGCGTTAAATTCCTCATCCGGGGTGGGAGTGAAAGGCACGGTCTTTTTCCATTCGGAAAGTAAGATCCAGGAACGCGTTTCCTCATCGTAGTAGTAGTCGGTCGGAAGCAATATCCCGACTTCCAACCGGCTTTCGATTTGGTCTCTTGGGAATAGGCCCAGGGGAGTTCCATTTCGGGCGATGTGAACGGAGGATGTCATTGAGAGAGGCATCACATTGCACAGAATCGATGAGATTGACAAGACATCGAATTGACGTTCCCCGCGAGGCAGGGTATTGATTTTCTGACGTGACCAAGACTCTTTCCGAACTCCGCGATATTTACCACCAGCCCTTTTTTAACCTCATTGCCGAAGGGCGAAAGGTGACCGCCACCAATTGGCCGGATCATCAAATGCAACTTTGCACCCTTCTGAGCGTAAAAACCGGGGGATGTAGCGAAGACTGTGGCTACTGTGCCCAGAGCGCCCACCATGAAACCGCCGTCCCGGCGGAAAAACTCATGACGGCTCAGGAAGTTTTGCCTCATGCCCTGAAAGCCAAAGCCAATGGTTCAACGCGGTTTTGCATGGGCGCGGCATGGAAGGGTGTCCGCAGTGGCGATAAAAAATTTGAGATCATGCTGGAAACCGTGCGGGAAGTCAGCAAGCTGGGCATGGAAGTGTGTGTGACCCTGGGTCAGCTCTCAGACAAGGAAGCCGAAGCTCTTCATGAAGCCGGTCTCACAGCCTACAATCACAACATCGACACCTCCCCCGAGCACTACAAATCAATTGTCACGACCCACACCTTCGATGACCGTCTGAACACCATCGGGGCCGTTCAGCGCGCCGGCCTGCACGTTTGTTGCGGCGGAATCCTCGGCATGGGCGAGTCCGAAGACGACCGGCTCAAAATGCTGGAGGTGCTCTGCAATTTTCAACCCGCTCCGGAAAGTGTGCCAATCAATTGCCTGATGCCTATCGAAGGAACCCCGCTAGAGGACGCGAAGCCCGTGGAGCTTTTTGAGTTGGTTCGCCTGATTGCCACCGCTCGCATCGCCCTTCCCAAATCCAAAATCCGTCTCTCGGCGGGCCGCACACAAATGACCCGCGAGGCCCAGGCGCTCTGCTTTTTTGCCGGAGCCAACTCGATTTTCTTCGGTGAAAAACTTCTCACTGCAGGAAATCCCGCCACGCACGAAGACCTCGAACTTTTGCAAACACTCGACCTGCAACCCCAGCCTCCGTTCGCAGACCGCCTCGAACCCGCCCACGCATGAAAATCTCCATTGGCAGCGACCACGCCGGTTTTCAATACCGCCAGGAAATCATCAAACACCTCAAGGAACTCGGTCACGAAGTTCTTGATATGGGGACTCCCACGCCGGAATCGACTGACTACCCACTGTGGATCATTCCCGCAGCCGAGGCGGTCGCCAACGGAAACGCCGAACGGGGAATTGTTCTCGGGGGTAGCGGAAATGGCGAGGCCATGGCCGCCAACAAAGTGAAAGGCATTCGCTGCGCCTTGTGCTGGTCGGACGAAACGGCTGAACTCTCTCGCCGTCACAACAATTCCAATGTGCTCTCCATCGGTCAGCGCATGATCTCCCTGGAAATTGCCCTCCGCATCGTGGACATCTGGCTCGAAACTCCCTTCGACGGAGGACGTCACGCAGAGCGCATCGCCGAACTCGACCGCTACGAAAACGGGGAGCCAATGCAGTAGATTCCGATCGCTCATGCCGGATTGGAGCCATGGAAAACCATAGCAGGCTTCAGGGGGGGCCATTAAATTATGGTGGATGAGTCAGGGGGAACGGGCGGGTCTCGCCCGTTTTGAGCTTGATTCTCCAGCCAGAGCCAACTCCTGCGCGGTCCGGCTCTGCCGGAACTTGCCGCACCCGCATTGCTGCGCGAGGCGTTGCGGGCGGGCCCCCTGATTTGCATGCCATCCACGCTTACTCATAATCACACCCGTTTCAGCGGACAAAGGCAACAAAGTCCCAGTTCATGCAACGAATTTTCTGGACTGTTGCACGGTCTTGTGTTTTCTTTGAATTATGAAAACCGTGTATTCTGATAGATCCGGTGGGTTCTCTCTCGTGGAACTTCTCCTCATAGTCGCCGTGGTGGGAACAATCACCTCCATGAGCTATGTTTCAATCACAAATTCCCGTGTGACCGCAGAAAACGTGAAGTTGGAAAACGACGTCGCCTCCGTGAACCGAAGTATTCAACTTTACCTCGCAAATGGCGGAAGCCTGTCAGATGCGGCATCGCTTACTGAGGCCGATGTTGTTGCAAGGTTGCAGAGAATTGCTGATGCGGGCACCTCATCAAAAACCATGGGTCTCAAATCCAATTTCTTGGACCGTCGAGTGCGGACCCAACCAGAAACGCGAGCGGACTCTCAGATTGCCAGAGCAATCTGGAATTCATCAGCGAATCCGCCACGGTTTGATGTCGCATACGCAAACAGTGGGGTAAGATTCCGTTTTGTGGACGACAATGAAGACGTTACGGCTGCTGCTTCCGAAGCCAGAACCACAACCAAGGATTCTCAGGATGGGGGATGGGTCTGGGAATACTCCGATACCACTTCATTGGCTTCCAATTCTGGAGCATCCCCTGGCATCAATGTGACTCCCCCGGCGGGCCTTGTTGGTGCCCCCGACCTTCCATTCACCAATTCTTGGACCATCACAGATCCCAATGGCCGAGTGGATGTGTCCGATGTTTATCGCGAAGCTGATTATCAAAGTCGAGTGGCTTTGGTTTCCCTTGAGGGAATGGAGGGATATGATCTCACAACGACTGCAGGTCGATTGGCCTTCATGCGGGAGTTGGTTCGGCGTGCGGCACAAGGTGACCGTGCCCAGACAATCATCGACCGCAGCCGAAACAGCAGTGGGAACGGTGCTCAAAACTATAATGAAACCTTCTATTTTCGGCCCGGTGACACAGTGGCTGCAGTGATTATTCCCAATGGCAGTTTCCAAAACACCTACGATCAAATGTTAAGCGGAACCACGACGACACAGACGTTCCCTCTCACCACGTTAAATCTTGGTACTGATCAGCCTCCATTTTACGCCAATCAAGTGGCCTCCCTTGGGAATAATGGGTTTGGTCTTGAAGACTTGGTTGCCAATGGCAACTCGGATTTGGATTTCGACGATATCATTTTCACTGCTTCAGGCCTGGGTGAGGCTGAAAATTCGACAACTCGTGAGATTGATCCTCGCACCTACTATACCCAGCGCTTGGCACAGCTTGGCCGCTCAAATCAGTGGCCCGCTCTGGAGGCAGCCCTTATTGCCAAGGGAATCATTACTCCCAACTAAACTCTCCTCGTTCGCATGCGTCTCCTCGACCTTCCTCCAGATTCGCCAGTCGGTATCCGTATTCAACAACTCGGCGAAGCGGAGGGTGTGAGCGATTTTTACCTCACGCCGGGCGAACCAATGAGCTACAAATACAACGGTCAGTTGGTTTTTGATGACATTGTATTTGAAATGCCGGTG
>JBGSVX010000633.1:0-3630 GCA_041752795.1 Terrimicrobiaceae bacterium | reverse complement strand
ATCAACCGGGCTTGTTCAACCATGGGTGCAGTCGGAGGGCTCGTGCCTCGCCTCCGCTACACCCGTTACCGTTTAGCTTTTTTGTTCATAGCGAACTCCAGTAGCCTTCAGACGCTTGGTCAAGGAGAAGGCCCGCCTCAGACTGCTTAAAATAATAGACTCGACCATTCCCATATCGCCCGGGCCTTGAATCGAGGCTCTGGACTTCAATCGCTCCCTCTCTATCCTTTGCCACAGCATAAATTCTTTCCGGAGTCGGCTGAGCCGTAGACATCTGTCGCACAATATCTCTCTTCTCCTTTTCTGAAAGTGTCAAAGAAGAGAATACGCGACTTGATGGCTGCAATCGATTCGTAGGGGTGCCCGTATACCGGTGAGCGCATGACGTGAGACAGAGGGTCACTATGATTGAGATGGCGCGGAGGAACATATACATATGTTTAGCTAACAGTATTATTGAACAACACGCTGTATTTTTCCCACAAATGCAGCGCGTTGTATAACTCCGACAAATGCAGCACCGGAGGGCAGACCTCGTCCATGGCGTCTCATTGGGCTTTTTTACGGGCATGGAGACCCCTGTTCAAGAATATTGAGGATGTCAATCAGCGCATACGCTCGTTTGTGCAGGGATGCCACTTTGACACTTTGAAGAAGGGTTGGGGGATCATCGGCAGGTCGGAGAGCCGCTGTGGTGGCATGCCGATGCCGCTTTGCCAGAAGTGTGATACGGAACACCCAGCGGGTTTAGTGATAAAAGTCGGGCACCTCGGCGATGTGCCCCTACCGTGGGTTTTCGTTTGTTTCGTGAATTTCGCGGGCGATTTCCGGTCTCAGTGGCTGTGATTGCAGGTGCAGGCGTATTCCGGGTTGTTGCATTCCGGGCACATGGAGAGGTTGAGGGTGAATTTTTCCACGATGGCTTTTGCATCGGGGGTAACTTTGATCTGCACGACGACCGGGAAGTTGTTGCCTTCGGGAACGATTTGATCCGAGAGGAGCGTCTCACCGGTTTTGGTGAAGGTCATCTTCACCGGAGCGGAACGTTCCCCAGTTGTCACTGCAACGGTCTGGTCCGCCGGGACGATGACCTTTCCTTGATCATCAACAAATGAAATTTGGACCTTTCGGTCCGGGGTGACAAAAAACTCAGCGTGCGGTTCCATGGAGGTGATCAAGCGACCGCCGTTGGGGCCGGCCTCCTTTTTTGCGTGGCTGTGTCCGTCTTCTGCGGATTGGAGGGTGAGTGTGCTGAGCATTGCGGCCGCGAGGGCCAGGATGTTGGTTTTCATTTTTTTGTAGTTTTTGGTTTCTGGTTATTGGGCTGCAGGGGCATTGCGCTCCAGAGCACGCAGGGCCGCTTTCTTCGCGAAGTGGAAGAAAATTAATGGGGTCACGAGGAAATCGAGCAAAGTGGAGGAAACGAGACCACCGACAATGACAACAGCAATGGGGCTGAGGATTTCCTTGCCTGGTTCGTCGGCGGCAAGGACAAAGGGAATGAGCGCAATGCCCGCAGCCAGTGCCGTCATGAACACAGGGACCATTCGTTCCAAGGTGCCGCGCTCGACCATTTGACGCGTGAAGCCTTCGCCCTCGTGTCGCATGAGGTGGAGGTAATGGGAAAGCATCATGATTCCATTTCGAGCCGCGATCCCGCCGACAGCGATGAACCCGACGAGGGTCGCGATGCTGATGTTATCGATGAGCAGCCAAGTGAGCACGAGTCCGCCAACGAGGGCGAGTGGGATATTCAGCATAACCTGCAAAGCCAGAGAGAGACTTTGGAAGTAGCCGTAGAGCAGGAAGACAATCACGAGAAAGACCGCCGCGCTCATAAGAACAATGCGCTGTGTGGCATCACGCTGCGCTTGAAACTCGCCCTCATAGGTCACGAAATATCCTTCCGGCAGTTTCACTTTCACCGCAACGTCCTGCCGGAGCCGCTCGACCAGTGAGCCGACATCGCGCACGGTGGGTTTGATTGCAATGGTGAAGCGCCGCTGATTGTTCTCGCGGAAAATGACATTCGGCCCCTTGGCTTCCCGCACCTCGGCAATGGCTGAGAGCGGGATGGCCTGGCCCGAAGCGGTCTGGATGGGAAGTTCGGCGATCTGTTCGGGAGAATCCCGCCATGCCATGGGCAGCCGCAGCACGAGGTTGATCGTGCGTTGCCCGTCCCGCAATTCTGCGACTTCTTTGCCGCCGATGAGTGCGCTCAGCCGATTGTTGAGTTCACCGGGGGCAATACCGTAGGCCGCGGCCCGGTCGCGGTCGGCCTCAATGCGGAGTTGGGGAATGGAGGACTGTTGGTCGAGCTTGGCATCCTCAAATCCCGGGATGGTCCGGGCGATGGTTTGAATCTCGGTCCCGATCCGACGAATGGCATCCAAATCGGGTCCAAAAACTTTGATCGCTACGGGCGCTGAAACTCCACTCATCATGTGACCGATCCGGTCAGCCAGGGGCCCGCTCACCACAGAAAAAATCCCCGGCACCGTCCTCACCTTGTCGCGGATGTCATCAAGGATTTCCCTTCGCGAGCGGATTTTTGCCGAGTTTTCAGGGTTTCGAAAATCCACATCAAACTCCGCCGTCGAGACCGGAACGACATGGTCACCGCGCTCTGCTCTTCCAAGGCGGCGGCCCACTTTGTGCACTTCGGGCACGGAGAGAATTTGGGATTCGATGGCATCGGATAGTCGGTTCATCTCATCGAGAGAGGTTCCCGGAGCGGATGTTGCGGCGACCAGGGCAGTCTCCTCCTTGAAGCTGGGCAGAAAGTCTTTGCCCATTTGCGGGTAGAGCGAAAATGCGGCCAGCACACCAACAAGAAGGAGCGCGAGCACGGGCTTTGGATATTCGAAGCTGAGGCGCAGTGCAGTCGCCCGGAGCAGGTTCTTCATTGAGCGCACCAACCACCCGTCCGGATGTTCTGCTCCGGGTTTTGGGTGCAGGAGGAAGGAACAGAGGACCGGGATGAGCGTGAGGGAAACAACAAAGGAGGCAATCATGCTCACGATGGTTGCCACGGCGATGGGTGTGAAAAGTTTGCCCTCGACTCCGGTCAGGCCAAGCAGGGGCACAAACACCAACACAATAAGAATGGTCGCGTAAAAAATGGAGCTGCGCACCTCGCCGGAGGCGCGCGCAATGACCTGAAGCCTTGGAAGCGGCTCGGGACACGACGCATTTTCTCTCAACCGACGGAAAACATTTTCGACATCGACAATGGCATCATCAACCACCATGCCGATCGCCACGGCCAAGCCACCTAGGGTCATGGAATTCACCGATATGCCCAACCATGCAAAGGAGAGCATCGTGATCGAAAAACTCATGGGAATGGCCATGAGCGTGATGAAGGTTGTGCGGACATTGAGCAGGAAAATAAAGAGCACAAGGGTGACCATGACCGCAGCTTCAAGGATCGCCTTTTTCAAGTTGCCGATGGCATTGTCGATGAAATCCTTTTGCTGGAAGAGCAGGGTTGTTTCCACTCCTTGAGGCAGGCTCGGTTGCAGCCCGGCAAGTGCGGTTTTTATTTTTCTGGTGAGGTCGCGGGTATCGAAACCCGGCGATTTGGTGACGGACATGATGACCCCATACGTCGGCGTCTTTTCCGGTGAG
>JBGSVX010000632.1:0-6234 GCA_041752795.1 Terrimicrobiaceae bacterium | reverse complement strand
CCTCAGGTGGTCACCATTCATGATCTGGCACCTTTCCGTCTTGCTGGAAAATACGATGCCCTCCGGATGTTTTATGGAAAGCAGGTCGTCAAACGGTTGGCCCGCAGGGCGGATGCAGTCACTGCTGTGAGCGAAACAACGGCCGCTGATATCCGTGAGTTTTTTAATGTTTCTCCGGAACGTCTCTCGGTCATTTACAATGGGATTGACCACGAGCGCTTTTTTCCACTTCCCCGCGAAGAGATTGCGCGGCGTTTGCCGATCACTGCCGATTGGTCGGAACCATGGTGGATTTATGTCGCGCGACTTGAACACCCCGGGAAAAACCATCTGCGGCTGTTGCAGGCCTTTGCCTCAGTTTGTGCGGCTTCGCCCACGTCATCGTTCCGCCTTGTTTTGGCAGGGGCGGACTGGCATGGAGCGGCGGAAATTCATCAGGCCATCGCTGCTTCTCCGGTGCGGGACCGCATTCATTGTGCGGGTTTTGTTCCCGATGAGGATTTGCCCGCATGGTATTCCGGAGCGAGGGCGCTTGTTTTTCCATCATTGTTTGAAGGGTTTGGCCTTCCGCCGATTGAGGCCATGGCGTGTGGATGTCCGGTGCTTTGTTCGGACCGTGGGTCCCTGCTTGAGGTCACCGGCGGTGCTGCGGGAATTTTTGACCCGGAGGAGCCTCATGCCATTGCTGCGAGCATGCAAAACCTCCTTGCGTCCAAAGAACAACAAACAGCGTTGATCCAAGCCGGCCTTTTGCGAGCGGCCCAATTTCGTTGGGAATGCTGTGCAAAAGAGACCGTGGCACTCTATGATCGGGCCTCTGGAAAACCCAACCAACAAAACCTCTGAACCATCACAAGGTATTTTTCTATTCCCTGACCCATGGAGTCCCATTTGGAACATTTCGGCCTGAGAGAGCGGCCCTTTGAGATCGTGACTGATCCGCGGTTCTATTATGCGAGCCGCGAACACCGCGAGGCCATGGCGCGTCTCACGTATCTGGTGGATCAGCAGTCCATGTATTTTGGAATGCTGACCGGTGAAATCGGGAGCGGGAAATCGATTACCCGCAAGGTCTTTACCTCTCAGATCGACTGGCAGCGGCATTATGTGGTCGAATTCGAAAATTCCGGATTTTCGTTTGCGGAATTGATGATCCAACTGCTTGTCAAATCCGGTCACAACCGGAGGGACTTTTCCGAGACTCCCGGACTCGGTCGGCTCTTTGAGATGGTGACCTCGCTGATCACCGAACTCCACCGCCTGCAAAGACGTCAGCTTGTTTTGATTTTGGACGAGGCCCAGGACCTCACCGAGGAAAATCTCCTGCTGCTCAAGAGGCTGTCCAATTTGAATGGGGAGATTGAGGGCTCGCTCACGATCGTTCTCATCGGTCAGCCAGAACTACGGGATGTTGTGGCGGGCCTTCCGCCGCTGGATCAGCGAATCAGCCTGAGATTTCATCTACCCAACCTTGCGAGGGATGAAGTCTCCTCGTATTTGACCTATCGGCTCCGGGTGGCGGGTCATTCCACGGGTTCGATTTTTGCGGGAGATGCGGCGGATTTGCTCCATCGGGCGAGTCGCGGAGTCCCACGGGAAATCAACCGGCTTGCCAAGTTGTCGCTCGAAGCAGCGGCGGCGGTCCGGTATCAGGAGGTTGATGTCCAGCGTGTGGAATCCGTGGTGGAAGATCTCCGGCGACATCAAACGCTTCCCTCCATTTTTTCCTCAAGGCCGTGAACGAACCGAATCCTTTGCGACTAAGTGAGTGGTCCTCTGCTGGCTCGCCCCCGCCGCCTCCTCCCCCGCGCCCGCCCGCTGGAATGCCCCCCGGCGAACTTATGACGGACGCACCGGAAAATTCACCTTCGAAAAAAACTCCCAACGAAACTCTCTCGCCACCAACTCCCGGCACCAATCCGGCAATGGCGTTTGTGCCATCGCCGACGGTCTTTCAGGGATTTGACTTGCTGCGCCTGCCTGCTGCCTTTCTGCGAAGGTGGTGGATTCCGTCAGTGCTGGGCATTGCGGGATTGATTCTTGGCCTGCTGGCCGGACTGAATTTATTTCATGTGAGTTCCGTCGTTTCCGTAAGGCTCATGGCGCGCAGTCCTCAGAGTTTTGCCGTGAGTTCGTCCTCCTACGTGCCCAGTCGTCTTCAAGGAGCAACCCTTCTCGGGGCTCTCGCCTCTCCCCAAGTGGCCAGAGAAGTTGCGCGGAAGTTTGATGGGGGAATCTCCCCCGGCGGCCTCCAGGCGATGGTGGCCATCGAGGAAATTCGAAAAACGGATTTTGTGGATATTGTTGTGACGACGCCCTTTGACGCGGAGCAGACCGCCAAGCTCGCGACGCTCTGGGCCGAGGAGGCTCTTGGTTTTACGAGCCGCCTGCAAGCCGACGAAAGTGCGGAAATGAAATCCTACCTTCAGGAACAACTTCAACGCACGGACAAGGAACTCGAGGACGTCAACAAGCGCATTGTCGCCATGCGTCAGGAAGCTGGCGTGGTGGACGTCGAGAAAGAGATTGATGCTTACTTGAAATCTCTGGCCGATTTGGATTTGCGTTATGAAACCGGGAAGATTGACCTTGAGGCTTTGGAACTTCAGTTGACGGCGCTTCGGAAAGAAATCCGGAAGCACAGTCCGAGCTTTGAGGAATTAAAAACTGAGGAGGCCAAGCTTGCCGAAATGGCGGAATACTACACGGATCAGAATCCGGTGTATCAGGAAGCTTTGAACCGGGTGGAGGCGCTTCGCATCAAGGTGCAGCGGGAAATCGATTCCCAGCAGGTTGCGTTGTCCGAGTTTACGGGCACCTATGTTGGCAATGCACTTTATTTGCAAATTCTCGAGCTCGAATCCAAGAGGGAAAATCTGATGCTTCAGCAAAAGCAATTGGAGACCATGCGCGAAACGGCGAGGGTGAAATTGAAGGATTTGCCTGAGATGGCGATGGTGGCGGGTCCACTGCTTGAGAGTGCGCAGACCTTGCGAACCGCGCGGGATGCCCTGCTTAACCGGCTCCAGGAGGTGGCCGTTTTTCAGGAGGTGGCGCCCGGCTATTACCGGATGTTCAAAACGCCGACTGCCAGGGATGTTGCCGTGGGATCCCGGCGGAACAAACTCGTCTTTGCGGCTGTTGCTGCAGGATTTCTCTTATTCGGAATCGGCCTCCTGGCCGTGGCTGCCATGGAATATTTGGACCCGACCGTGCGCACGCCATTCGAAGCCGAGGCAGCCCTGCAATGCCGGACCCTTGCCAAAATCCCTGCGTCGAGTTTGAAGAAAAAATCAGCGTCATTGATTCGACCTCAGGAATTGTGGGCCGGGGTCATCGGGGCACTTTCTTCGGGGAGGACCCGCGCCTTTTGGACGCCCGTCCCGACGCCTTCCGCTTCGGACTTTTGGGAAGCCCTGCTTGAGGCCGGTCGCAGCATGGGAATCCGCATCCTCATCGTTCATCTTTCCGGCGATCTGCCTGCCCCGCTTGCCGGTCTCCCCCGGATTGCCCCGCACCAACTCCAAACGCCTCCCAACGGGGAGCCGGTTGTTCTCCTTGAAACTGCGGCGGCTCCCTCCGGCTTTCAAAACAATGACCTCATTGAAAAAATTCATGCCGCCGCAAGATCCTATCAGGAAATCTGGATTGAAACTTCCGGCCTTGCTCGCGAACCGGTGGCGGGGATTCTTCGGGAATTTCCTGAAACCATTGTGCTCTGTGCTCTTGGAGTTTCGGACCGGAATTTTTGGAACACGCAGCGCACACTGCTCACCATTCACAAACCCCTCCGCGGGGTGGTTTCAATCGGGCAGGCTCGATGAATCGGATTTCGCTTCGCATCTGCCTGACTTTCGTTTTTGGCGTTGTTGGCTTTGCTCCAATCAAAGCTCAGGAACCAGCCGCTCCGGTTGGTCCCGGCTACGGAGAAATGCCATACCGACTCGGAGCCGGGGATGTGATTTCCATTCAATTTTACGGCATGCCGGACCTGACCCGTCCCGAAGTAACCGTGGCCCCGGACGGAACGATTTCTTATCTTTCCGCAACCGGGATCAATGTCCGCGGAAAAACGCTCACTGAAACCCGCAAAGAAATTGAATCACGGTTGAGCGGCTTTTATCGCAATCCCCGGATCATCATCACACCAATCAGCCTGGTCAGCAAAAGCTACACGATCATGGGCATGGTCAAATTGGCCGGCATTTTTCCGATGGATCAGCCGCTCACATTGATTGAGGCACTCTCACGCTCGGGAGGAACGATCTCCGGGTTGTTTGACCGACGCTATGTGGACCTCGCGGATCTCGAACGCAGCTTCATTATTCGGAGCGGCCAACGCCTGCCCATCAATTTTCGAAAACTCATGCTGGATGGCGACATGACCCAAAACATCCCGCTTGCGCCGGGTGACTACATCCAGATCGCCTCGGCGCTTGCGAATGATTATTATGTGCTGGGTGCGGTGAAAAAACCCGGGAGGGAAGGTTTTACCGAGGGGGCCTCGGTGATGGCGGCGATTGCCAAGCGGTTGGGATTCCAGGAAACCGCCTTCCGCGAGCATGTGCTTATTGTGCGTGGCAGCATGAGCGATCCCCAGGTGATTGTTGTGAATACGGACGCCATTCTAAAAGGTGGTAAAAAAGATTTTCCGCTGGAGCCCAAAGACATCGTCTATGTCAGCAATCGCCCCTGGTATAAAGCAGAGGAAGTTTTGGACTCTGCTGTTGCGGTGTTTTTGCAGGCATCGGTGGCTGCATGGACCGGTGCGAATGCGCCCGTGTTATTACGCAAAGCCGTGCTCCCGTTCACTCCCTACAACACAACCCCTCCCGGCAGTCCGCAACCATGAGGAAAAACTTTTTGGTTCATGTTTTGTTGCTCGGCGCTCTTGTTCATCTGTGTGGTTGTGTGATGGGCCCGCGTCCCTCCGTGCGTTTTGATCCCCGCGCAAAACTCGAAAATGCCGAGACTCAAACTGTGGACCGTCGGTCTTCGCTGAGTGATGACCTCCGCCAACCGGACGGTCCATATTTGTTGGGAGCAGGGGATCAGATTGTGATCTACCGGCTCAATGCCCGAAGCACCGATCCCAATGCCAGCCTGAAAACCTTCGTGATGCCTGATGGCATGGTTTATTATGATTTGGCACCGCCCGTGCAGGCCCGTGGAAAAACGGTCACCGAGCTGTCACAGATTCTTACCGAAGCGCTTCGACCATTTTACAAACGTCCGGATGTGACCGTGGCTCTTCATGCCGCGAAGAGTCGTCGATATTCAGTTCTTGGGAAAGTCTACAGCCCGAATGTCTATGCTCTCAATCAACCAACGACTTTATTGGATGCCATCGCGAGGGCAGGTGGACTGGAACTCGCGGGCGGTACCGGAACCACGGAGGAACTTGCCGACCTTTCCCGCAGTATTCTTGTTCGAAATGGCAAGATGCTGCCCATCGACTTTGAAGCTTTGGTGCGCCAGGGCGACCTGAGATACAATGTGTACCTCCGGGATCAGGACTTCATTTTTCTGCCTCCCAAGAGCACCAAAGAAATTCTTGTGTTGGGTCATGTCGGCGTTCCCAAAGCGGTTGGCTGGCGTGAGGGCATGGGTCTTGTGGGTGCCATTGCCGAGGCTCAAGGAACCAAGGCTGGGGCCTACGTTCAGCGGGTGCTTCTGGTGCGTGGAAGCTATTCCCAGCCCAAGGTCGCGATCCTGAATTTTGATTCCATCGTCAAAGGCAAACATTCCGATGTGGCTGTTCTGCCGGGTGATATCATCTGGGTTCCACGCAGTCCGTGGGACCGGATTGAAAGGTATATTGACATTGTGATTGGCACGGCCACCGAAACAGTTGCAGCGAATGAAGGCCTGCGTCTTGTTGAAGGCGAAGAGTCTGTTGGTATCGATATCCAAGTGGATTCCACGCAAGGCCAGCCCGAACCCGCTCCAAATATCATCGTGCCATAATCCCCTGCTCCCATGGCGGAACTGAAATATCTGATCTTCTTCCTGGCGCTCTGCGTTGGAGTGCCGGTCGGGATATTTTTTGCCAACAAATCGCCTCTCGTTGAAAAACTCGTGCTCGTCTTCCTAGTTCTCAGCACAGTGATTCCCGATGACACCTCAATCAATTTTTTCTCGAGGGAATTTTATTTTGCGCTGACCAAAGGCATTGAAATCAGTCTCGGAGACCTGAGTGCCCTTGTGCTTCTTGGAGTAATCATCCTCCAGAGA
>JBGSVX010000631.1:0-6451 GCA_041752795.1 Terrimicrobiaceae bacterium | reverse complement strand
CACTTGCGCCAACAGGGGCAAATGTTTCAACCCTTCGGACGTCTGGTGACCGGTGTGTTGCTTCTTCAGGATCTTGCCATCGTGATCGTGTTCGTTGTTTTGTCAGCCGTCCCGGAAGGACCCGCCATCGTCACCCAGCGCCTTGTGATTTTTTTGTTGGTGGCATCCCTTGCGGCATGGGCTCATTTCAAGGTCATTCCCTGGCTGCTTGCCAAGTTTCATTCGGATGATGAAACCCTTCTGCTTGTCGGGTTGGCGACCTTGTTTCTTTGCCTTGGCGGAGCCTCCGTGCTTCACCTTCCCATGGTGGCTGGCGCTTTCCTTGCAGGCTTTGCGCTGGCGGCGTTTCCAGTCAATGGCCTGCTGCGCGGCCTGCTTGGCTCGCTCTCATCATTTTTTATGGCCGTCTTTTTCACGGCACTTGGCATGTTGGTACAAATTCCGAATTGGAACGTTCCCTTTCAGGCACTGATGCTTTCAGCACTGATTTTGTTGATCACGCCGCTTCTGGTTTCAGCGATTGTTGAGTTCACGGGTCAAAGCACACGAACCGGTGTCGAAAGCGGCCTCCTTCTTGCGCAAAGCAGCGAGCTTGGCATCGTGCTTGGATTGGCAGGGGTTCATGCCGGCCAACTGACCGGGCACGAATTTTCTGTGCTGGCGCTGGTCGCGGGATTGACCATGACACTCACGCCGATGATTGCAACAGATCAGGTCACGTGGTGGCTCATGCACTGGCATCCAGGCCGGAGAAATCGTGGAGCGATGGGCAAGTTCAATGATCATGTCCTGGTGCTGGGTTTCGGGAGCAGTGGCATGTGGGTTGTCAAACCCTTGCTGGAGGCGGGTCACAGGGTGCTGGTTGTGGATGATGACAGTGCAGTGATTGAGGATCTCGCTTTGTTGGGAATCCCCTGTCTGCGTGGCGATGGTTCCGATGAACGGCTTTTGAAATTTGTGGGTGCGGATCGGGCCAAGCTTATTGTGGCTTCGCTTCCGCGGTTGTCGGATTTGATGAAAGTTATCAATGCGGTACATGATGTGCCTGTGGTCGCACGGGTCTTCGAGGAATTCGAAGCGGCCGTCATTCGCCGGGCCGGTGGAATCCCCATCCTGAATTCCGAAGCGGCGACTTCCGCTTTTATGGATTGGTTCAAAAACTTTTCTTCGCCCCCTAACCCGGACAAATCACAAGGGCGCACTCCCCTGTGATTTGTCCGGGCTAAGAAATTGCCAGTCGAAGCGCTCCCAAGACAGACAGAGAAATCATAATCCATTCGAACGCGGACTGATTGATTTTTTTCAAAAGAACCCGTCCTCCGAGCACTCCACCGACAATCAGTGGTGCCATAAGCGCATTCAACATGAGGCTGGAGGGAGAGATCAGTCCCAGGGATGCGCTGAAAGGGATTTTGAAAACATTCACGGCGAAATAGAACCATGCCGAGGTGCCGACAAATTCCATTTTGGGTAGGCGGCAGGCCAGAAGGTAAACCGTGGTGACCGGCCCGGCGGCGTTGGCCAGCATGGTTGTCACGCCGGCCAGCCACCCTAACGGCCAGCCATAGCGTTTCTTTTCCGCGCGCAGAACCATCGCGGGAATGAGTTTTTGAATCACAACCAACGTGAGCAGGCCAAGGGTCAGCAAGCCCATTAATCGGGCGAACGAAGGCTGACTGATGTGTGGCATAACCAGCCAGCCACAGACGATCCCCACGGCGGCTGGAGGCAAAAGTCGGAATACAATCGCAGCTTTTGCGTGGGCATGAAAAACCCGAACAGCCACAATATCCGCAATGATCAACATCGGAAGAATCGCGCCGGTTGATTCCCGTGCGGGAAAAACCTGGGCCATCAGGAGCACGGCCAACATGCCCGCTCCACCGAACCCTCCTTTGGCAAAACCAATGCAGAGTGCCGCAGCGGCGGCCATGGCAAGTTGGGATGAGGAAAATGGCATCACAAAAGCCCTACTGAGCCCGGCATCTGGTGATTACAAGCCGGTTGGGTGGTCAATAAATTCGTGGTCCAGACCGAAGCTGTCGTGGAGGTGATTCGCGAGGGCGCGCACTCCGTACGTTTCGGTCGCGTAGTGACCTGCGAGGAATAGGTTGATTCCGAGTTCTTCGGCGGCGGCGTAACACCAGTGGGGGGCTTCGCCGGTGATGAATGTGTCCACCCCTGCGGCAGCCGCTTCGGCCAGATGGGCTCCTGCGCCTCCAGTGACAATGCCAATGCGCTTCGTGCTCACCGGGCCGCCCGGTGCCAAAATAACCCGCCCACCAACTTCGTCTTCAATCCGGCTGTGCAGCACCTCGCGGTTAATTTCTTCCTCCATCCGGAGGCCGATCTCCCGGCCTTTGACCGAAAGGAATGGTTCGCGGTGACGCCGCAATTTCAGGGCTTCCGAGAAGAGAACATTGTTTCCAATTTCCGGATGCGCATCGAGCGGCAGATGGGCACTGTAAATGGCGAGCCCATTTTCGATGGCCATCCTCATTTTGCGGTAGGTGGCTCCAGTGATTGGAGACAGCCCGCCCCAAAACAGACCGTGATGCACGATCAACAAATCCGCGTCGGCCTCAACCGCTGCCGAAATGGTGGCTTCACAAGCGTCCACGGCCGCTGCCACTTTTTTTACCGAGCCGGCATTTTCAACCTGGAGGCCGTTGAGGGCATTCGGGTAGTCAGGAAATTCGGACAGTTTGAGGGCACTGTCCATGTAGGCCACGAGGTCGCTGAGGGGGATCATTCTTTGAGTAAAAATTCCGCAGCCTGGGCAAGGTCCTTGTCGCCGCGACCGGAGAGGTTCACGATGAGGATCTCATCGGGTTTCATGGTTGGTGCCACTTTGATGGCATGCGCAATCGCGTGGGCACTTTCCAGGGCGGGGATAATGCCCTCAATTTCTGAGAGTGTGCGGAACGCAGTGAGCGCCTCGGGGTCGGTCGCATAATCGTAGGTGACGCGGCCAATTTCCCGGAGGTAACAATGTTCCGGTCCGACGGCGGCATAGTCGAGACCTGCAGAGACCGAGTGCGTGAGTTCGATTTGTCCGTCTTCATCCGCAAGCAACCAGGTCTTTGCTCCCTGCAATACACCAAGTCGCCCGCCTTGGAACCGGGCGGCGTGTTTGCCTTTGATGATGCCTTCTCCGCCGGCTTCAACGCCGACCATGCGGACATTCTCATCTTGAAGAAACGGGTAAAACAGTCCGATGGCATTGCTTCCGCCGCCGACACAGGCAATCAACAAATCCGGCAAGCGCTCTTCCCGTTGAAGAATCTGAGTGCGTGCTTCATCTCCGATGACCCGGTGAAAGTCCCGCACCATCATAGGATATGGATGGGATCCGTAGGCAGTCCCGAGCACATAATGAGTGGTCCGCACGTTGGTCACCCAATCGCGCATGGCTTCATTGATGGCCTCCTTGAGGGTCGCCTGACCCGCGGTCACCGGCACGACTTTCGCACCAAGAAATTTCATGCGGGCCACATTCAGAGCCTGACGCTCCATGTCCACTGCACCCATGTAAATCACGCACTCGAGTCCGAACCGCGCGGCGACCGTGGCCGTTGCCACGCCGTGCTGACCTGCACCGGTTTCCGCAATCACCAGGCTCTTGCCCATCCGGCGGGCGAGGAGGGCCTGACCCACGGCGTTGTTGATTTTGTGAGCGCCCGTGTGGAGCAGGTCCTCACGTTTGAGATAAATTTTTGCGCCACCCAATTCGGCCGTGAGGCGCTCGGCAAGATAAAGCGGGGTCGGTCGCCCACAAAAATCGGCCAGCAAATGGGAAAATTCCTTTCGGAATTGTGGGTCCTTTTTTGCGAGGACAAATTCGCGTTCAAGTTCATCCAGTGCGCAGACGAGGGTCTCCGGGACGAATTTCCCACCGAACCGTCCAAAGTGGCCGCCGGCATCGGGCATCGGGGAGGGCATGACAGGAGGCATTCCGGGTGCCTCGGGAGTTGATGTGTCAGTTTTCAAGATTTTCATCATAATGCTTCGCGAGCACGGCTGCAACTGCCCTTGCATGGGGAGAGGGCATGGGGGGAAGTTTATGCCATGGGAAAAATTTGAGATCAGATGCCTGAGCCCCGCCCTGCACCACGGTCATTTTTACCAAATAGCGGGTGATCGGGTATTTTTCCACATGGAGCACGGGTGCGTCCGGGGAGCCCGGCGGCAGGAGCCAGAGGCCTTTCCAACGCGGACCGGCGGACGAAATCAACCCAATCCGTTTGCCATGGATAAAAACTGCGCGGACTTCTTCGAGGCGTTCTGTCGGTTTGCGGGGGGCTTTGACCGGCAGGGTGGCGGGCGCCTCTGCGAGGCAATGAGTTCGAACCGGACACCGTGTGCAATCGGGCTCACCGGATTTGCAAATGAGGGCACCCAGCTCCATGAGCGCTCCCGTGTGAGCGCGACCTCCTTGATGTGACGGAAGCAAACTCTTTGCGATAACTTCCAATCGCCTGCGCCCGGCCGCCTGATCAATCGGCTCCTTCATGTTGGCAAGCCGCGCGAGGACCCGCGCAATGTTTGCATCAATCACCACACAGGGCACATCAAATGCAAAGGCCGCGACCGCCCCCGCAGTGTAGGGGCCGAAGCCCGGCAGGGAACGAAGGACTGAGGGATCCGATGGGAAAAATCCTGCAAAATTTTCGCAGACGACTTTCGCTGTGGCGTGCAAGTTCCGAGCACGCGAGTAGTAGCCCAGGCCCTGCCAACAGGAGAGCACGTCCTCCAATGACGCTGCCGCCAACTCCCTCACTCCGGGAAATTTTGCCATCCATCGCCCGAAGTAAGGAATGACCGCCGCCACGGTCGTTTGCTGAAGCATCATCTCCGAAACGGCGATTGCGTAGGGATCGGTCGTCTGACGCCATGGCAAATCCATCCCGTTCGCATCAAACCAAACCGCCAACTTTTTCCTCAATGCTGCCGCAAGCGAAAAAGAGGGAAGCTGGCAATGGGTCTTCATGTGGTCAAGTGCTACGCGCGGGAAGCTTCCCAAGGTCATGACAAATATCAAGCTCCGTTGGGGGGCCGAAATCCCAAAGGAGGGGTGTTGATTTTGGAAAGGGGTTCTGAGAGGGTCCGGGCATGGATGAGTTGGAACCCGGGGTGCCGGTTGCTCGGGAAAAAAATGGGACAAAACGCGGAGTACGCTGGCGGAGACTGCTTTTTGCGGGTGCAGTCGTGCTATTTTTTTGTGGTGGCTTTCGTTGGGCCCTGCCTGGAATTTTGGAGAGGGGTGCGGCTTTTGCGTCGCGTCATTTCCTTGGCCTGCCTGCGCGCATCGGGAACGTGGATTTGGAGTTGTTGTCCGGCGGAGTGGTTCTTGAGGATGTGAGTTTGGGAGCGATTCCCGATGGGGTGGAGCCTCTGACCGCGTCCTACGATCCGCCGGCAATTGATGCCAATACGGCGTTGCTGCATTTTGGCCGGATTTCTCTGAAGTGGTCATGGCGCGGATTGTGGGACCGGAAACTGCTCCTCAGAGATCTTGTTGTGGACGCACCATCGGTGAGGGTCCTGCGCGAGGCGGACGGAACAATCAACCCGCTCAGGCACAGCCGACTCGTTGCAACTCAGCCTCTCAATGCGAGTTCGGATTCCACCGGGCGCAGCGCAGCGGGGTCATGGGACATTGAGGTTCAGAATTTGGTTTTGCGCTCACCGAAGGTTTTTCTTGTTGAGGAAGTCAGCGGGCAAAATTTGCTCAGTTTTTCGTTGGAGCGGTTTGAACTCAACCATGTCACGTTGCGCGGAAAGGAGTTGGGATTTGGTGCGGTTGCGGTTCATGGTCCGGTGTTGGCCTTGAAGCGGGAGATGGTCTTCACGGATGCGAAATTGCCGGCAGAGGCGGAGGAAAAAATTGTGGCCGCCACGGAGGCTGTTCAAAGTGAGAGCTCTGAAACACCCGCTGTGCATGTGGATACGATTCATGTGGAACGGGCAAAATTCTCATGGTTGAGCAAGGAGGGACCCCTTGATGTGCATTTGACCCTCAAAGCTTCGGATATAAAAGCCGAGCAGGGACACGAATTTCCGGTTGAGGCCTCATTGGAAATTGGTTCCGGCAAATTGGCAATCGCGGGAAACCTTGGCATTCTTCCTCCAAAATTCGAAGGCCGCGCAAAATGGAATGGCCTATCTTTTCCTCCCCTACTGCTGGCCGCCATTCCGGAATATGCCGGGTGGCTGCGATCGGCGGACTCAAGCGGAGACTTTCAGATTGAGGCCGCTCTCACTGATCTGCCGGGCGCCCCATTTGTGAAAGTGTCGGGTCAGGCATCCCTCAAAGATTTCCACGTCGCGGAACCCGACCAGGGGCTTCTCTCGGTTTCATGGAATCAACTCGACATCTCAGCTCGCAAAATTTTTTACCCCATAACCGAAGAGGGGAAGCCGCTTCGCCCAATCACAGCCGATATCCAAA
>JBGSVX010000630.1:0-5890 GCA_041752795.1 Terrimicrobiaceae bacterium | reverse complement strand
CGAAATGCCATCATCAGAAAGTTCGCGGATGCGCTGGGCCACGAAGGCCGCCTGTTCGTTGTTGGTGGCGAGGCAGACGAGAGCCGGCTTGACCGAATGGGCTGCGCGGACCGGTTCAAGATTTTTCGGGAACTGACGTTCGTTGGCAAGTATTGAAGCATTGGCCACCTCCAGCACTTGGGGAACGCTCCGGTAGTTGGTTTCAATTTTGAAAACGCAGGCATCCGGATGTTTTTTTGGAAAGCGCAGGATATTTTCAAAGTCCGCTCCGCGCCAGGAATAGATGCTCTGGGCATCATCCCCAACAACCATGAGATTCCGGTGTTTGTGCGAAAAGGCATCGACCAACTCCGACTGGATCCGGTTGGTGTCCTGATATTCATCAACGAGGACATGATGGAACCGTTGTTGATATTCGGCTGCCACCTCGGGGCACATCAAAAACAACTCAAGCACCTTGGTTAGCAAATCATCAAAATCCATGGAGTTGGTTTCTTTTTTCCGGGTCTCGTAAGCGGCGTGGGCGGCTTCGATTTCTTCGGCCAGAGGAATGAAATATGTGTATCTCTCGGAAAGCAGGGAGTGCACCGGGCGTCCGGTATTTACTGAAAGGCTGAAAATGTCGGCCAGCACAGAGCCTTTCGGGAATCGGCGGTCCCCGGAGTTCAGGCCAAGAGAGGTCACGGATGCCTCAATGAGGTCCTCCGAGTCATCGCGGTCCATGATGCTGAAGCCCTGACGGAATCCGATGCGCTCGGCATGTTTGCGGAGGATCCGGTTTCCGATCGAGTGAAATGTTCCGCCCCAAATGCCATCGGAATGGCCTGGAACGAGGGTTGCGACCCGGTCCAGCATCTCGCGCGAGGCTTTGTTGGTGAACGTGAGCAACAGAATTTCCCATGGCTTGACCCCTTGAGAAAGGAGGTAGGCCACCCGATAGGTCAGGGTTCGGGTTTTGCCGCTTCCGGCACCGGCAATCACCAAAGAGGCTCCGCCCGGCGATGTGACGGCATCATATTGCTGCGGATTGAGCTCCTCGGCAAAATTGACGGGGTCGATCTGCGGGGCTGCCGCTCCCCGTAATGTGTAAGTTCTGCTCAAAGTCCGTCTTTCATCGCCCACGCGGGAAGCGGCATCAATCGAAAAACGATCACAGGTTTAATGAATCGGGAAAAGCGATGCGAATATCGCATGAAAAAATCTGACAGCCTCCTGACGCCTTCGTCACGCCGACTTTGGCGGACTCTTAGCTGAAGGTCAGATTTTTGACGCCGGCAGCGGCAGCGGCGTTCAGAACGTCCATGATGCGTTCGTGTTTGGTCTGGGGATCCGGACGGATAATGACCGGATCTTTGTCACCAAATTTGTTGATCGTGTCCTTCAGCCAGGCCTTGAGGTCCGGGAGATCTTTGCTCGTTGGGCTGTCAAAGATCCGGTTGTTGAGCTGGACCCGTCCATCCGGAAAAATATCAATGAGGATGGGCGTGGAGGGCGCGCCGGGTTGAGCGGACTCAGTGCGGCCGCTGGGCAGGTTGATGTTGAGTTCCTTTTCAACGACTTGGGAGCCCGCTGAGGCCATGAAAAAAAGCAGGAGCACAAACACAACGTCCACCATGGGCGCAATTTGAAATCCCGCATCTCCGTCTTCTGATACACCGCCGCCTGCCATAGTTTTGTGAGTTGGGTTAGAGAGTTATTGAGGTTAAGCCGCCGGGGGAGGAGTGGATGCATTCGGGTCCTTGTCAACGACCGAAAAGGTCACATTGCCAACACCTGCTTTGCCAATCGATTCAAGAATGCTTCTCAGAAATTCGTAGCGCACCTCTTTGTCAGCGCGAACCACCACACGCATGAGCGGGTTCGCCTTCACCTTGGCGTCAAGCATCACTACCAAATCTGCGGGACTCGGGTAATCGCGCTGATCTACTTCGATGACTGTCTGATTTGAGATCGGAATGTAGGCAATATTGATGATGGTTTGCCCGGGGTTTTCCTTGGCCTCTTTGGCGTCCTTGGCGATTGGAAGGCTGATGTCTTTGTTGGATTGCAGCACCTCGGTGGAGCTGATCGACATGAAAAACACCAAAAGCACGAGCAAAATATCAATCATCGGAGCAATTTGAAACTCCGGTTCGGCTTCGGCTTCCTCCTTGCGCAACCTACGGTTGCGGTGGCGAGGGCTGACGAGGGCAGACATGATATCAGGCTAGGGGAGGAAAATCAGGGAGGGAAGGTCCAAAAACAGATCAAGCCCAGTCCAAGGTGGCTCCGCAATGCGAGCAGGGGTTTTGTCCGGGTTGAATGACCCCATTGCAAACGGGGCAATTGGTGGTGAGGGTTTTGGAAAGTTTGTGGGAACTTGGGGCACCGAGTGCTCCGGTGCCTGCACCGGCTTCGAAGTTTTCACCGATGCGGATCCCACTCAATTCTTCGAAAGGAATGTCCTCGACCAAGCGATTGAGTTGGTCGTCGGCATTCACGAGCACGAGCGTCGCACGATTGCGGAAGTAGTAATAAAAGACGAATGCAGGAATAGCGATGAAGAGACCGCTGGCCGTGGCCATGAGCACTTCACCAATCCGGAGAGCGAGGCCGCGGGGATCCGACACGCCACTCGTGCCCAACACCGCAAAAGCACCCATCATTCCAATAACCGTTCCCAATAGACCGATCATCGGCGCCACCACCCCGATCACCGAAAGGTAACTGTTTTTGGTTTTCAAAATTCCGGCTTCGCGCTGACCGTGCTCGACGAGGGCGATCTCGACGGCATCCTTACCTCGGCCGAGGCGCTCGAGGGCACCTCTGAGAACGAGGGCAATGTAGGCTTTGTTGGCGCGGCAAATTTCCCATGCTTCCTGGTAATTTCCGGCGGAGATGGTGGCGGAAAGCGATTCCACCAGGGCTTTCGGGGCGAGGGCCTCGTCACGCAGTGTGAGGAAAAGCTGAATGATAAATGTTACCATCAGCATGGAGGTTCCAAGGATACACAACCAAATAAAGATGATGAGCGGGCCACCGGACAGGATGGCTTCGAGGATGCTGTGTTCTCCGCCGGCATCCGCTGCGGAGGCAAGCGGGGCGAGGGCGAGAAGCAGGAATGGTGCGAGGAGGGATGTGGTGAGGAACTTACGGGTCTTCATGCAGTGGAAAGGAAATAGGGGATAATCTGAAAGGATTCAAGCCTGCGGTTCAGGGAACTGCGGCATTTTTTTCTTTGGATAGCGCGTCGGCCCGGGCTTGGGCTCTGGAAACGGTAACGGGATCTTCGTAAAAAACGGTGACGGCAAGGAGGTAGTGTTCCATGGCCTCTGGGTATTTGCCCTGATTTTCCAAGACATTGCCCATGAGGTAGCAGGCCTGGCCGAGTTCAGCGCTACGTCCGGATTCCGCCAACATGGTCTGACGCGCCACTTCAACAAGCGGAGCCAGCTTCGCAGCGGCTTCCTCGTAATTTTTCTTTTCCACGGCGAGGCGGGCCAGCCCAATGTCCGCGAGTCCAGTGGCCTTCGGATAAGATTTTTGGAAATTTGCAAAAGCGGCCTCTGCTCCGGGAATGTCGCCGGATTCCAAGAGGACTTCCCCAAGAAGCGCAGACGCCCGTTCGGCCCACGAAACGGGAAGGCCATTAAATGTTGAAATGACCGATTTGAGGGGAACCAAGGTTTTGGCGGCATCGCCGGTTTTCCATGCAGCCAAGGCTTCCCCATACGCCTTCGGTGGCGCCATGCGCACGGAGGCAACCTGCTCAAGAGGCATCGCGGACTCGGCCGGACCTTTTTTCACGCGGATGCGTCCGTCGGCAACGCCAAGGATTTGAACCTCCTGACGCTGACCATTCGTCAAGACCAGGGTGTCCTGTGCCTGAACGATGGATGGGAGGAATGCCGGGAAAAAAAGAAGGGCTGACAAAATCGCCTTGGGGGTCACGCTTGCTTTCATGGAAAGACTCATTTAATCAGAACATTCGCTCAAATCAACTCTTTCGCAAATTTCCACCCATGTTTAATACCATTCGCAAAAACCAGCAGGGCCTCATGATTGTCCTGGCCATCTTGGTGATCATCGCATTCGCCTGGCTCTATAACCCGGCCGACCTCAGAGAACTTGGCGCCAATGTGGCCGCAAGGGTCTATGGCAAAGTCGTCACGCAGGCGGACATTGACCGTCAGGTCCGTTCCTATCAACTCGCGATTGCCCTGGGTCAGTTGGACCTTGTTGGCGGATTGGGAGGCATGTCCGGAAATGAATCTGCGGACGTCTCCGAATACGTCTGGAACATTTTTATTCTGAGGCATCAGGCCGCGATTCTTGGAATTGACCCGACTGTCGAGCAAATTGCTGACCGCATCCGGACGCTCCCGGCTTTTCAGACCAATGCACAATTTGATCCCAGAAAATTTGAAGCCTTCACGCAGACCCAACTCGGCCCGCGCGGGATGACCACACTTCAATTGGAGGATGTCATGCGGGATGCCCTGCGATTTGAAACTCTCAAGGCCATCGTCGCGTCGCCTGCGGCACTGGGCGCGCAGGAAGCGGCGCGCGCAAAACGTTTTTTCCAAAAGTCGGATTTATTGATTTTGCCATTTGAGATCGAGCCAATCATGGCATCCATCACGGTGACCGAGGACGACGCACGCTCTTACTACGAAAAAAACCGCGCGCAATTTTTGGCGCCGGAGACAATTTCTTTGGAAGTTGCGAAGTTTTCTCTGCCTGAAGCCAAAAAGGACGTTCAAGGAAAAGACCGGGTTGCTGCGATGCAGGACCTTGCGTTGGCCGCCACTGCCTTGACCGAGCCCGGAATCACGGATTTTGCCGGAGCTGCCAAATCTGCCGGAGCGGACGTTTCCACATCGAATCCCTTTGATCGCCGTTCGGCAAGTTTTGCGTCCGGCCTGCCGCCTGCCGTGGCGCAGGGAGCCTTTCTCCTTACCGAAGGTCGCACGATCAGTGACGTGACCCAGGCGGGTGACGAGTTTTTTGTCTATCGCATTGCCTCCCGCCAACCCGAACGCGAACTCACGTTTGAAGAGGCGCGTCCCACGGCAGAAATTCGGATCAAAGCGAATGAAGCCGCGAAAATTTTGCAGGAACGTGGAACCGCGGCGATTGCCAAAATTCGCGAAGCGGTCACCGCTGGCACTCCCATCAAGGACGCTGCCATCGCCGCCGGGGTGACTCCCCAGGCGTTTGAAGGCGTCGATCCGGCCTCTCCGCAACTTCCTCCGCAGTTCATGTCCGCACTCCGTGCTGCCATGCTGCTTGAACCGGGCCAGATTTCGAATTTCTTCCAAACCCAAACCGGAGGAGCGGCTGTTGCCGTTTTGACCCGTGCCACGGAGGCCGCCGGCCAGGGAGTTGAGGATATTGAAAACCAACTGCTGGAAAACAAACAGGATCTGTTTTTTGCAGTCTGGATGGATTCGCAACGTCAGTCGGCCATCGAGTTTCCTCGGCGTCAGGCGCAATGACCCCACAAGAGCGCGCGGCGGAGCTTTTTGACGAGGCCAGCGGGGATATCGCCATTGGCGAATTGGAGGCCGCCGTCGAAAAATACCGTCAGTGCGTGGAGCTGGATCCGCAGTCCTTCGATTCATGGCATGCCCTGGGCATGGCCCTTATGAAAACCGGACGGTTTCCTGAGGCCATCGAAGCCGGATTGAAGTCCGTGGAACTCAAACCGAATGACCAGCTTGCGTGGTCGAGTCTCTCCCTGTTTTATGTGCGCAATGGAAATATCCAGGAAGCAGAATCTGCCGGCGCCAAAGCGCGTGTGATTTCCTGGGGTGGAAACGTTGAAAAAATGCAACTCGACGAAAAGCCAGCGAAGCCTTGAAAACATCTCCACAATCCCATTTTCCAAATAGAACCCTTCTGCAAAAAT
>JBGSVX010000629.1:0-2523 GCA_041752795.1 Terrimicrobiaceae bacterium | reverse complement strand
CTGGCGGCCCTGACAGGTTTTTCTCATAAAATCTGGAAAGCCCTTTGCGTGATTGTCACATTTCATACCGTCACTCTGACATGGAGTTTTTTCCGATTGCCCAAGACCGAAGAGGCGATGACATGCCTCGTCAAAGTGGTTCAATTTGAGCCCGCGCGAATGTTCGGTGGTGGAGCCTTGGCGCTGTCTCTTTGGCTGCCAATTCTTGTTTGGGTCTTTATTGCCGGGGTGATGCAATTTTTTTCGAAACGATCCTCCCTCATGGATTGGGTGCAAAAATGCCCGCACGGGTCCTTTTCCCGTGGCATGGCGTGGGGAGGAGCTCTCGGACTTCTTGTGCTGGCTCTGCTTCTTGCCAGAACCGGCGAGAAACCCGCTTTTATCTACTTCCAGTTTTAGAGCAGTTTTGAAGGAATAATTTCGATCAACTCTCAAGTGACAGTTCTTGTGCGGACATGATAGCATTCTGCCGATGAAAATTCTGATGACTGCCAGTGAATTGAGTCCGTTTGCCTCGACCGGCAGATTGGGCCGGGACGTTTCGGCACTGGCTTATTCCCTCCGCCGCTTGAAGCATGAGGTCAGCGTGGTGATTCCCCTGCACCGTTCGGTCCGGGAAAACGCGCGCATCAAAAAAACCGGCGTCAAATTTTCTGTCTCTGTCGGCAACGCCCGCTACCTGACAGAGATTTTTGAGACGTCCGCACCGGATGGGACGCAGGTTTTTCTGGTGGCACGGGATGAGTTTTTTGACCGGTCCGGACTGTATGGAAATGATTCCGGCGACTATCAGGACAATTCTGCACGATTCATTTATTTTACAAAATGTGCTTTGGAACTTGCCCGGCGCATGGACCCCTCTCCCGAGGTGGTGCATGCCCACGGCTGGCAAACGGCGCTTTCAGGGATTTTTGCCCGCGAAAGCAAACTCGCAGCGCGCACAGTGTTCACGCCTCACGGGTTGGAGTTTCAGGGCAATTTTTGGAGTTACGATTTTTCGCTCACGAATTTACCGGGTGAATATTTTGGTGCTGGCGGCCTCGAGTTTTACGGAAGCCTGAACTTTCTGAAATCCGGTTTGTTATTTTCTGATTTGGTAATCATGCCCAGCGAGCGTTTTGCGGCAGCGGCCCAAACCCCGACGTATGGGTGCGGGTTGGAAGTGGTGCTGAGGGAACAGTCTGGCAAACTTTATGGGATTCCCGATGGCCATGAGCTTGAAAACTGGGCCCCCGAGACTGATGCGGCCCTGCCTTTCAAATTCGGGAAAAAAAATCCTGCCGCGCGTTCCGGCAATCTGCAGCCTTTGGAGGAATTGATGGAATGGGAACCCGGAGCGGAAGCAACCTGCGTGAGCTTTGCCTGCGCTTCACCGGGAGTGGACATCTTTCTCGCGTCCTTGGACCGCCTCCTTGCCCACAATGTGAGAGCTGTTCTATTCGGCGATCCGGGCCATGAAAATCTGCGTGCGTTGGAAACGGCCATCCGGAAACACCAGGGGCGTTTCACGTTCGTGCGGGACTATCCCGAAGAGACTGTGCGATTGGCACTGGGGGCCGCGGATTTTGTTGTGATTCCCGGTCCCGCCGACCCCTCGTCCCCTTGGCTGCTGCGAGCCATGGCTTATGGATGCGCACCCATCGCGCACCAATGTCCGGGGCTTTTCCAGTTTGTCACAGAATTTCAGCCCGGATCTGGAAGCGGAAATGGATTTTTGTTCAATCTCTCAACCACCGATGCGCTGATTGACGCCTGCAGGAAGGCAATCGCCGCAAAATCGCAAGAGGATAGCCGGATTCAAATCGTGAAAGCCGCCATGGCCCAGGATTTTTCCGTGGGGGCATCCGCTCTGGCGCATGAGCGAATTTACGCCGGACTGCTCGGGAAGTCAGTCACCAAGCGAAAAGCGGCCTGAAGGCAGGCGGGAGAACGCGGTCCTGACAAGCAGGACCGGCCTGGGATTTTATTTCGACTCAGGGAAAAACCGGGGCGTTTCTCCGGCCGGGGATGCCTCCGGAGTGGCGTGGCCATCTGATTTGGAGGCCGTGGTCTCCTTGCCTTTATCCTTGGCCGGGGCCGGGGGGTGCATTTCGCAACCAACTCCTAGGAGGAGCACTGCGCTGAGGCAGAGAAGGGTGAGACGCATAGAGGATCGGATTCTCATTCGATGATTTCCAGAGTGGCAGTCGCCCCGTGCTTTTTTGCCGAGGCAGAGAGCAGTGTGCGGAGGGCTTGGATTGTGTGACCGCCCTTGCCAATGATTTTTGGGAGGTCGGACTTGCGGGCCACAACGTGAAAGACCGTCTTGGACTCCAGCTCAGTACGCGTGATGACCACCTCGTCGGGAAATTCGACAAGGGAGGTCAGAACGTATCTGAGAAATTCCTCCATCTCCAGATATCAGGTTATCAGGCCGCTGCGGGGACCTGAAGCTTGCGGGCTTTGGTGATGATATTGCCAACTGTCTGGGATGGGCGGGCGCCCACACTGACCCAGTAATCGGCGCGATCCAATTGGATCGAA
>JBGSVX010000628.1:0-4872 GCA_041752795.1 Terrimicrobiaceae bacterium | reverse complement strand
AATAAGTCGGAAGCGGCCTGATTTTATGAATAATCCAAAGTCCCCGGTGGCGGTGTTTGATACGAAACCCTATGACCGGGAATATCTCCTCGGCGCGGAGGGGGCGGATTCGTTGCACTGGAAATTTCATGAATTCCGATTGGATCCCGACACGGCAATCTCGGCCAAGGGGGCCGTCAGTGCCTGCATCTTTGTGAATGATGTGGCCAACAAAGACTCTCTGGAAGGTTTGGCCTCTGCCGGGGTGAAGCACCTTGCCCTGCGTTGCGCGGGCTTCAACAATGTGGACCTTGTGGCCGCGAAGGCTCTTGGAATCACGGTGACCCGTGTGCCCAGTTATTCGCCTCATGCCGTGGCCGAGCACACGGTGGCGCTCCTGCTGGCTCTGAACCGCAAAATCCATCGCGCCTACAACCGCGCACGGGAATTCAATTTTTCTCTGGGCGGGCTTGTGGGTTTTGATTTGTTCGGCAAAACGGCCGGAATTGTCGGCACAGGAAAAACCGGACGCCTGGTCGCGGAAATTCTCCGTGGTTTCAAAATGGAGGTGCTCGCGTTCGATCTCTATCCCAATACGGAATGGGCAGAAAAAAATCAGATCGCCTATGTGTCCCTCGAAGAACTTGCCGCCCGCTCGGATGTGATCAGCCTGCACGCTCCGCTCACTCCGGAAACGGATCGCATTGTCAACGCGAAGAGTTTGGCGGCCATGAAACCCGGGGTGTTCCTTGTGAATGTGAGCCGCGGGCGTCTGATTCATACCAAAGCGCTCATTGCAGCGCTGAAGAGCGGTCATGTCGGAGGGGTCGCCCTTGATGTTTATGAGGAAGAGGAGGGGGTGTTCTTCGAATATCTCTCGGGTGAAGTTCTGCAGGACGATGAACTGGCACGTTTGCTGACTTTTCCCAATGTGCTGATCACTGCGCACCAGGCCTTTCTTACGCGAGAGGCTCTGACCGAAATCTCCCGCGTGACCGTGGGAAATATTCTCCGTTTGATACGGGGGGAATCTCCAATAGATTCCACTTGTCTCTGATCTGATGAAACGACTGGTTCTTATGCTGTGTGCCTGTTCCTCCTTGCTGCTTGCCGGCGAGGCCACCACTCCCCTTCAGGACGCCCTGACCGCCTACAAAGCAGGAGACCTCGGCACCGCCAAGTCTCTCTTTGAAAGTGTGCTGATCAGTGATCCAAAAAATCTGACCGCGAAAAATCACCTGCGCCTCATCACCCAGAAGCTGGCCAAATCCTCCGCCCTCAAAGCCTCCCTTGATGCCATCCTGCTCACCAAATTGGAATTGAAGGATGTGTCCGCCCGCGAGGCCTTTGATTACACAGCCCAGGCCATCAACAAACAAAGCAAGGACGGTTTCCGACTCAATCTGATCTGGATGGTGCCTGAAGAATATCCCAACCGGGTGAATCTCTCCCTCGACAATATCCCCGCATCCGCCGACTTGGAATACCTGGCATCAAACGCCGGCCTGCGCATAGCCTTTGAAGACTACGCCGTGAAAATTTCCGTTCCGACCCCTTGAAAATCAGACCTCGGATTTTGGGGCTCACCGGCGGAATCGCGACTGGCAAGTCCACGTTCGCAAGGATTTTTGTAAAAAAGACCTCCGCGGTTTTTTACGATGCGGATGCCTGCGTTCATCAGCTGCTAGAATCCGATCCCGACGTGCGGCAGGAAATTGTCACGGCCATAGATCCAAGTGCCTATCGTGACGATGGGACTCCGGATCGGCAGCGATTGCGGGATCTTGTTTTTTCAAACCCCACCCACAAAAAGGCATTGGAAAACATTTTACACCCCCGCGTCCGGGACACATGGATGGCCATTGCCGCTGACTGCCGGAAAACCAACAAACTCTTTCTCGCGGACATTCCCCTTCTCTTTGAAGTGGGAGTCCAGGATTCCTTTGATGCGGTCATTGTGGTGGCCTGTTCGGAGGAGGTTCGCTTGAATCGCCTGACCTCCCGGCCGGGAATTTCTGAAGCCATCGCAAAAAAAATGATTGCTTCGCAGGCCCCGCTCGGAGAGAAGATCAATCAGTCACACCACGTGGTTTGGAACGATGGCTCCCTTGAAGCCCTCGCATTCCAGTCCGATTTTCTTTCCAGCCTTTTTCATGACCCAGCCGGTTGAAGCTTCTTCCTCACCCATTGAGCCCATTTCCCTGAACGAACTTCAGGCGTTACCGCTTGCCCAACTCATGGAAATAGCCCGTGGCCTCGGACTCCGGGTCCGCATCGAGGCCTCAAGGCATCACCTCGTGGCAGATATTGTCCGGTTTCATTTGCATGCCGGCGAAACAGCGATTGCCGAGGGCCTGCTCGAAATCAATGGGGATCATGGCATCCTGCGCTGGCGTCGCTTCGGGCTCAAACCCTGCTCGGAAGATGTGAGCGTGCCACGGGAGTTTATCCGGAAGTATGAATTGAAATCCGGGGTCATGCTACGTTGTGAACTCTCCACAAAAAATGACCGTGCTATTCTGGCCTCCCGGATTCTTGCCATTGAGGGAATTCCTGTCGAGGACTGGAAACCCCCGACAGACTTTGACAAACTAACCCCCCTGTTTCCGAACCGCCGGGTTTTTTTGGAATCCGCCGTGAATCCATCCATCTCAGCGCGCGCGGTCGATCTGGTCGCGCCTTTGGGGATGGGTCAGCGCGGAATCATCGCAGCCCCCCCGCGGTCCGGAAAAACGATCCTGCTCAAAAGCATCGCGAAAGCCATTCGTGAAAATCACCCGGACGCCTCACTCATGCTCCTGCTCGTGGATGAGCGGCCTGAGGAGGTCACGGACTTTAAAGCCGAACTCGACTGCGAAATATATTCTTCGACTTTCGATGAACCGGTCACGCGTCATGTTCAGGTTTGTGAGGCAGTGAGCGAGCGCGCCAAACGTCTCGTGGAGTTGAAGAAGGATGTGATTATTCTTCTCGATTCGATCACGCGCATGGCCCGCGGCTATAACAATCTTCAGCCCACCAAAGGCCGCACCATGAGCGGAGGCGTGGACACCAAGGCCCTTGCGCGACCCCGCAAATTTTTTGGTTCAGCCCGCAATGTCGAAGAGGGAGGCAGTCTCACGATTCTCGCCACGGCCCTCATTGAAACGAAGAGCCGCATGGATGAACTCATTTTTGAAGAATTCAAAGGCACAGGAAACATGGAAATCTACCTGGACCGCCAGATCGCAGATCAGCGCATTTTTCCTGCCATCCACATTATCAAATCCGGGACGCGTCGTGAGGAACTCCTCTACCACCCGGAAGAATACGAACGGGTTGCCAATATTCGCCGTCAGCTCTCGGAATTGCCCGCCGCAGAAGCCATGGAAATTTTGGTGAGCAACCTCATGCACACCCAGAACAATGCGGAGTTGTTGATGGGCGGTTTGCGGGGTGTCTGAGTCGCTTCGTGGGAGTTGGGGGTCTTCCCGCCGGTTCGTAGTGCTTGCCACGGCCGCTGTGGCACTGGTTTCGATTTTTTTCCATTGGCAAGCCTTGCAGCGGACCCCCTCAAACACCGATGAATTCATTTATCTGAGTCTGGCCCGGTCCTTGTCGCAAGGAACGGGAAACACATTGCAGGGGAGTCTGATTCTGAATGCTCTGCCGCCGGAGATGTACGATCATCCGGTCTTCAATCACCCGCCGGGCTTTCCTTTGCTTCTCGTTCCATTTGTTGCGGCACCAAAAAATGCGGTGATTGTGCCAATCCTGGCCTTGTGTCTGGCGGCTCTCTCGGTGGCATGGGTCGGTGCAAAGTTTCTTGTGGATCGCACCCTGACCAGTCGCCTGCTTTTTCTTATGGTCCTCATCGCGGCATTTTTTGATCCGATCCTGAGTTTTTGTTCCCGTCGAATTTGGATGGATGGGGTCCTGGCCATGTGGATTGGGATCGCGTATGCGGCGCTGATTTTTCACTCAAGCAGTCGCCGAATTCCATGGGCCCTCGTGCTTGCCTGCTTGTGCCTGGCCGCGGCGGTCGGAACAAAAATTCTGATGGCGGTCTTTCTGGTTCCTGCGGCTGTCCTGATTTTTCTCCAAAGTGGGCAACAAAAATGGAGGGATCTTTTAATCCTATGCGTCCCTTCACTGTTCGTCCTTGCCGTTTGGGAGTTTGTGTTTCATGCGGCGACTGGGCAATGGCTTCCGAAGTGGCTCTCGATTGATGCGGACGTCCTGCGTGCCCATCCCTTCATGGCCGCACGGGCAGATCAGCCACTCCTGTTTTTTCCCATGATGTTGGTTTTGCTTTGTCCGTTGGCGGCTCTCACCATTCCGGCAGCCTGTTTGTTTATCAGGAAAAGTGGAGGCGAGGTTCGCCGGGTTATTGCTCTGACCCTTTCCGCGATTCTTCTCTACGTCGGGGTGCTTGTCATTTTGGGGATGGGTGGCTTCAGCAAGGAGTCCCGCTATCTCTCGCCGATCATGCCGCTTCTGGGGATGCTTTTTGCGGGCGTGCTTGCGGCTCTGCGAAATCCGCATGCGGAGTCAGTCCTCACTCCCTCACAAAAAATCTTCCTCGCAGCCTGCGTGCTCGCCATTCTGGCCGGGGGATTCCTCGCAGGCTTTCATTTGGTGGCTCTTTCCCTTGATGAACCAATCAGCCTTGCGAGAGTTGTGCCGGGATTATTCGGTCATTGGTTCCGCTGAAATCAATTCCAGAAAAGCCGCTTCATCCAAAACCGGGATTCCCAACTTCTGGGCTTTCTCCAACTTGCTTCCGGCCGATTCTCCGGCAAGAAGATGCGTCGTTTTTTTGCTGACACTGGAAGTGACCGTGCCTCCGGATTTTCGGATGAGCTCTGCGGCATCATCTCGGGGCATTCCCAATGTTCCGGTAAGGACCCATGT
>JBGSVX010000627.1:0-1501 GCA_041752795.1 Terrimicrobiaceae bacterium | reverse complement strand
CCCGATCAAAAATTTCCCAGCCGCCTCCCGTTGGATCGACCACGACAAAGCCGCCAGACCTTGCCTGAACCGGGTGGTTTCCACATATTTTCAGGTGGCTGCCGACCCCTACTGATCGGCAACCCCATGCAACCCGGCCCTGAAATCTCTGTTGTTGTCGCGATGCTTGATGAGGAGAGTTTCGACCCGCTGCTCTCCGCGCTGAAGGGTCAGCAGGGCCTGCGGGATGGAGAGTGGGAGGCGATTATTGTGGATGTGACCCCTTCCGCTTCATGCAAAGTAACCGCAGGGAGGGAGCCGATCCGCGTGGTGCCAGCTCCGGGGTTCAGTCGGGCCAAGGCGATGAATGTGGGAATTGCATCGAGCCGGGCTCCCTTGCTTTATTTTTTGGCAGATGATTTTGTTCCCGTGCCGGAAGCGGTCCGGGCCCATCTGGATTTTCACCGTGAATTTCCGAACCCAGATTCCTGCGCGCTGGGGCCTGGATTTTTTGAAAAGCGGGTTTCCACAAAATTCATGCACTGGCTGGAGCAATCAGGATGCCTGTTCGGGGTGCCTTTCCAAAAGACCGGAATCCAATTGCCACCTGGCTTCTGGTATGTGGCGAATGCCTCGCTCAAACGCGAGTTGGTCCATCGTGCCGGTGCTTTTGATGAAGACTTCCCTCACGACGCTTGGGATGATTACGAGTATTCCCGGCGGCTTTTTCGAGCGGGGATGGTCGTGGACTATCTGCCGGAAGCGGAATGCGTGCATGAACATGTGCTCACACTCGCAGAGCGGCGTGTGTCACTTCGCAGAGCGGGAGAGGCTGCGGTGATCTTTGAGCGGAAATATCCCGGTCAATACCCGTGGCATAAGATTGTTTTGGAAGGCTCCTTGGACAGTCATCGCCATCGGGTGTGGTCCGACCCCCTTCGGGCGCAATGGACCCCCGGCAACCGCGTGAAGAGCAGGCTCTATGGGCGGATTCTTGATCGGGAATTCGCCGCCGGCTATCGGGCCGCATCGGTTCTCCGGCCAATATCACAGGATCCCTCCGGTCGAAGAATCGGGATTTTCGGCAATGGAAAAACGGGAACAACGGCATTGTTTTATGCAATCCGCGAATCGCTCGGTGCCGCAGCATCGGAGGGAGGATTCGAACCCCTGTCCGAAGGAAAGATCGATGCTTTTTTGGATGTCGGGGGAGATCGCCTTTGCAAGGTGCTGCCTTCCAAGTGGGCGCAGCCGCCAAGTCATCGTGTGCTCAACCGCTTTACCCACCGGATCGTGATTTGCCGGGACCCACGGGATACCTTTATCAGTTTGTTGCTCTACACCATTATTCATAAAGAGTGGGTGAACGATGCTTCACGGGTCGAAGCCTGGATCGCTGCATTGGAGGCCAAACAGCATGACCCCGCTGCGATTCCGCTTTTGCAACTTGTGGAGTTGCTGGATGGCAATGGTTCAGACGGGGGGATGGAATCTATCGATTTGTTTGTGGGAAGGGTCTGGC
>JBGSVX010000626.1:0-5293 GCA_041752795.1 Terrimicrobiaceae bacterium | reverse complement strand
ATGGAGAGCCACCACCAGAGCGGGGTCTTCGATTCAACGATGGAGGAAACGTAATTGGAGATCCACCCGATCTGGCGGTTGTTGTTCACCAAAGGCGGACGAACCAGGGCTTCCTGATCCGTGGTCAGGGGCGTCGGGGCTTGTTCTAAAGCTGTGGTTCCGTTGGACATGATCAGTGTTTATCAGCTTTTGGTTTTTCCGCACCATGGTCATTGCCGGTTCCAAGGTGGGCGTCGGCTGCCCCATGCGGTGCGGCTGGTGCATAAGAATCTCCAGCACCATGAGATTTTTCGTCCCCGTGGCCTCCGCCATGATCTTCCCCCTGAGCCCCATGAGGAGCCCCGTTGGCCATACCCACAAGCTCGGCTCCCGGCATGAGGGGATTCGGGTTTTTGATGCGCGCAAGGTAGGTCACCCGCGGGTTCGCGTTCAAATACTTGAACATCGTGTAGCCGCGTTCGCTGCCGCGCAATCGACTCACACGGGCTTCCGGGTCGCTGATATTTCCAAAAACCAGGGAGTCGCTCGGGCAGGCTTGCTGACAGGCCACTTTGAATTCTTTGACCGGCACCTCATTTTTGTTGCGGGCACCGGCTTCGACGAGGCGTCCGATTTTGGCCTCTTCGATGCGCTGAATGCAGAACGTGCATTTTTCCATCACGCCGCGCATGCGAACCGTGACATTCGGATTTTTGGAAAGCTTGAGGCTGTCTGCCATGCCTTTTTCGGCGAGAGGACCCCAATACAGTTTGTCAATCGGGCGCTGATTGTAATCGAAATAATTGAAGCGGCGAACTTTCCATGGACAGTTGTTCGCGCAATACCGGGTACCGATACAGCGGTTGTAGGCCATGAGATTGAGGCCGTCCTCGCTGTGCACGGTCGCGTTCACGGGGCAGACGGTCTCGCACGGTGCGTTTTCGCAGTGCTGACACATGATTGCCTGCGCGAGCATCTCGGGGTTCTCGGGATCGCCTGCAAAATACCGGTCAATGCGAATCCATGCCATGTCGCGATTTTTGCGAACCTGGTCCTTGCCGACGACCGGCACATTGTTTTCAGCCTGACACGCCAGCAAACACGCATTGCAGCCAATGCAGGTGTTGAGGTCAACGGTCATTCCCCACTGTTCCTTGGAGGTCAGGGTGGGGTTGGTGTAGAGCGAAATATTTGGCGGAATGTGTCCGTCCATCCCCATGGTTTGTGGGAATTTGGGATCATTCGCATAACGCTCGAGAGTTCCTTCGCGGAAGAGATCCCGGCCATACATGCTCCGGGCTTCCTGAGTGCGTGCCAGAGGATACGTGTCGCTGGTCACGGAGGCTTTGACCCCGGTGCGGAAGCGCATGGCATCGGTCGCGCGGATCGGGTAGGCATCAAAGCCCACATTTTGCATGAGAGCGGAAACCCCTGTGCGTCCATATCCGAGGGCAATGGAAATGGAGTCGTCGGCATGACCCGGTGCCACGAGCGCGGCGGCGCGAATCATCGCCCCGCTCACCGCGAGTTCGATCACGTTGGCTACAATGTCAAAGTCGATGTCATTGCCAATTTTTTCGGCAACTTTGTAGATCCAGTCGAAATTGTTGGCTTTGATTCCGAGGGCTGTGGCGGTGGCCGGGCTCACCAGTGCGACATTGTCCCATGTGACCTTGGTTTCAAAATCGGGAGTTTCAAGGAGCCAGGAATTGTTTGCGTAGCGGCCGTCATCAACACTGCTGCTTTGCAGGAACACCACTTCAAGCCCACCTGCTGAGGGCTTGGCCGAGGAGCGAATGAGAGAGATGGCTCCTCCAGGGTTGAAGGGAGGGGGCACGAGTTGAAAGGCGGTTTCGGGCAGGAAGCCGGTGCGGAGGAAATCGTTCCACTGCATGGCTCCTTGGGAACTCAGAAAATCCGGGAGGGTGGTCGCCCCAGGGTCTTTTGGGCGGACGGTGGTTCCAATGAGGCCGGCAAAGGTTTCGCGGATCAATTCCGGTCCTTCAGGACGGGTGCGACCGGCGAGAAGGGCAAGGATTTCCAGTTCCGAAACCCCATCCCAGAGAGGGAGAATCATTGGCTGAACTGCCGAATACGTCCCATCAAAAGTCCTCACGTCTCCCCATGCTTCAAGGTAGTGAGCGGCTGGAACATTCCACTGACTGAGTTTCGAGGTTTCGTCCTCAAAGAGGCCCAAACGGACAACCGTGGGCACAGACTTCAGGAGGTCGGCAAATCCCAGATCCGCAGGAGCATTGTAAACCGGGTTGCCGCCGAGGATGAAAAGATTGCTGACTTTTCCGCCCTTGATGGCAGTGGCAAGATCGGAGATCGAGGCGGCGGGACGCTCGGCGGTGCTTCCGGCCAGAATCGTTGTGCCGTGATTTCCGAGTGCTTCGTTGACCGCAAAAACCAAGGCCTGAACCCATGCTGGTTGTTGAGATCCCACGGTCACAATCGAGCGACCGGCATTGGCAATCAGGTCCTCGGCGCAGACTTCAAGCCATTTGTCATCGAGGGCCGCATCAGATTTTGGACAAGCTCCCACCACGGATGCGAGAGCACCTCCGGAGAGAGAACCGGCAATGCGGGCACCGACACGGCGCACGGCTTCTCCGATGTCCGAGGACTTGCAGCGAAGCCGGTGATCCGACATGCCACCCGTGGACGTGAAATGATTTTCCACGACGTAGAGGCGGTTCATGGGCGCACCTTTTTGATCGGGATTACGGCGAGGGAAAAAGCCGGAGGCGTAACCAACCCCACGGTCAGAGGCATTCAAAAAGTCACTGTCGAACGCAAGAATAACATCTGCCCGTTCGAATTTTGGAACCAAGCGAAGACCGCCGCCAAATGCTGCTTGAATCGCGGTCTGTTCCTCGGCATTTCCCAAGGGTTCGTACTCAGCCCAAACAAGACCGGGATACGTGGTCTCAAGCAACATGCGCAGCGTGTCGCGGGTCGGAGAATTTTTTCGCTCCACCAAAAAGGCCACGCCTTCGGGCTTTTTGGCAAGGAGGTCAGTCAGGAAAGTCGAGAATTCCTCAAAGTTGGAAGCGGTCCCATTTTTGGTGATCTGCTTGGAACGGTGGGGATCGTAGAGATCCAAAATGGATGCCTGCGCGAATGCGTCCGTGCTGCCATTGCTGGCGGGGTGCAGCGGATTACCTTCAATTTTTGTGGGCCGTCCGTCCACGGTGCTCACAACGAGCGGAATCGCTCCCTCACGCACTGGCATGGCAGAGGAATAATACAAAAATTTCCCTGGAATCGTCCACTCTGACCCTTTGGTGAAAGGCACGAGATAGGCTTCCGGGCGGCGACAGCCTGCGAGACCACCCACTCCGGCAAGCGCCATGGATGCGCCCATCAGCTTCATGAAATCCCGTTTGTTCAGTCCGCTGTCTTGATAAACCTCGGCTCCACGCGGGAATTCGCGCATCAACACTTCGTCAAACCCCGGGGTTTTTTCGAGTTCTGCCAGACTCCTCCACATCGTGGGCTTCTCAGGCATGGGTGGGTGATTTGGAACGCGTTTCATCGATGACAGCCTCCGCAGGTAACTGGAGGGTTCACATCCCACTCCTCTTTGAACTGCTCCCCGATCTTCTTCTGCTCGTCGGCCGAGGCGGGTTTCCAGTTCATGTTGTAAATTTCAGAAGGCGGACGAAGGAAATTTTCCGGGGCACGGTGACAATCGAGACACCACGACATGCTTTGTGGTTCGTGCTGATACACAACCTGCATTTCGTTGACTGCTCCATGACACGAGAAACAACTCACGCCGCGGTTCACGTGAACTGCGTGATTGAAATACGTGTAGTCCGGTACCCGGTGAATGCGCACCCAATTAACCGGAGGTCCATCCCCGGCGCCGTTATTCCATGCGGCGCGAACGGCCTCAAGCCTCGGGCTGTTGGCTTTCACCTGCGTGTGACAGCTCATACAGGTTTGCGTGCTGGGCACATTGGAATGAGAGGCCACTTCAACAAACGAATGACAATACCGGCAGTCCATCCCCAGCTCCTGCACGTGAATCACGTGCGAAAATGGAACCGGTTGGGTCGGCTGATATCCAACACGCGTGTATTTCGGGGTGAAATAATACCACAGACCGCAAATGAGCAACAAACCCACAAAGGGAGCGATCACCGCGAGTTTCCACGGCAGGTCATTGGTCCATTTTGGAAAGAAATTCGCCATGATCGTTGCTTATGAAGCCGCCAAGCAGGGCGCTACGAGACCAGTTGCCTGCATGGCAAAGCACTGGACGGGAAATGCCCCGATCGGGTGTGTGGTTTTGAAAATTGGCAGCAAGGTTTTAATGGCGAACGAGAAAGCGGAGATTCATACTTGGCAACGCGGTTCATTGTCAACCCGTTGGACGGAATTTTTTTCACTTTTCGAAGAAGGCAACGCTCCGGCCCGATTTAAGGATGCGAAATGGATGTGCTGGGAAGAAAATGACATGTGGGCATTTTGTCAGAATCTCAAAAATCCATTGCGAAAAATCAATCGCTTGTCAAAGCCGGAGGCCTCTGATCTAGTCAAGTGCTCTAACCATGGCAAAACCTGCACTAGGAAAGGGCCTGGGTGCCCTCATTAACGCCCGCGTGGCCGCTCCGGCGCCGGCTGAGGAGCATGGTGAAAAAATCCAGAATCTTCCCCTTGGGGACATCATTGCCAGCCCGCTGCAACCGCGTACGGAATTCCGTGGCGAACATTTGCAGGAGCTGGTTGAGAGCATCCGCGAACGAGGAATCATCCAACCGCTGATTGTCCGCAAGGTCGGCAATAAATACGAGCTGATCGCTGGCGAGCGTCGCTGGCGTGCGGCCACAGAACTTGCTCTCAAGGATGCCCCGGTGATCGTGCGTCAGGCCAGTGACCGCGAAGTTCTCGAACTGGCCCTCATCGAAAATTTGCAGCGCGAAGACCTCAATCCCATTGAGGAAGCCGCCGCCTACGAGAGGCTGCACCGGGATTTCGGGCTGACCCAGGAAGAAATCTCCAAACGCGTCGGTAAAGGACGTGCCTCCGTGGCCAATGCCATGCGACTGCTTGCGTTGCACCCCGATGTGCAGGGGTACTTGAAAACGGGCCGCATTTCGGTGGGTCATGCCAAGGTCCTGCTTTCCGTGAAATCTCCCGAGGAGCAACGGTTGCTTGCGGAGGAAATCCTCAGAACTGGTGCCTCAGTGCGTGTTGCGGAGAAATTGGCAGCGCGGCACTTGGCCGACACCGGTCAGCAAACCAAAACCTCCGGCAAAAAAGAGAAATCTGCAGAGGCTCTCGCGCCAGCAATTTTGAGGGT
>JBGSVX010000625.1:0-3674 GCA_041752795.1 Terrimicrobiaceae bacterium | reverse complement strand
GGTCGCCACGGCATTCAGAAAAACTGTGTATTGATCAATGGTGACCTCGGTTTTTCCGATATAGAAATTTTCTGCCACATCACCAAAACCATTGTCGTCTGCGGCATTTCCGGCATCCCCCACTTGGACCATGTCCAAACTCACCAAACCTGCGTGGCCAAATCCGGGGAACAGGCTGGTAAAAGCACAGCACAACGGGATCAATATCATGCGGGCACAGATGGTCATGGAAAAATCAACTATTGGATTCCGAAACATCCCGCAAGACTACAATTGTAACGAAAATGCCGCGAAACACGGAAACTCTATTCAAATGCCGAACCCCGGCCCGGGCTTTGTGGCCGGAGGTGGAGGCTGGGCCTGGGGGAATGGTTCTTCCTTCTTTTTTTGCTTGAGTTGCTTTTTGGCGGGCGGGGAAGTATCCGCAACGGTAATGATCCCGATTCCGCCGGTCTCGTTATTTACGGTCACATAATTCAGTTGCCGGTCCACCCGAGAAAAAAACCAAACTCCGTTAAATTGTGCAGCGGTGGGATCAATGCCAGCTTGGGTCGCAACAACCGTGACCTTGGGTCCAAACTCGGAGGGCGGCCCGAAATCCTTCATCAAAGCGTTCATCAAACCGTCCCAGCCACCGGAAACCGTCAAGGTGTCCACGGCCCCTGCATTAAAGTATCTAAGCTCAACTTTTTTGAGGCGGTTGTTCTCATACCATGCAAGCATCATGGAAATGTGGGGATTCGGGTTAAAAATCTGAAAAACCATCATGCCGTCGGGGGATGTTGGATCTTTTTTTACTTGGGTAAAAATCTTCAAGTGCGAGGGAGGCGAGCCCATGGTAATGCCCTGCACATTGAATTTTAAAATCGCCTTTTCGTAGGGGGTCCACCTTGGATGAAACCACGATTGACATCCCTGAAGCAGAGCCACCGCCGCAATGGATACAAGGCAGACAAAAATGGCAAAAATGGGCATCGTTCCCGACTTCGCCCCTTGGTGATCATTGTTCATGACACGGAGAATAGCATCCCATGCAAGAGGTGTTGCCCAGAGGCCGTATCGAAAATTGATTTTGATGGTGGATCGGGCTCAATCGCGGAAGACGATGGCCCTGCTTCCATGAACAAGCACGCGATCTTCGACGTGGTACCGCACACCCCCTGCCAGAGCGAACCGTTCGCAATCCCGACCAAGGCGGGAGATGTCCTTGGGATCGTGGTAATGTTCCACCCGTGCAACCTACCGTTCGATGATGGGGCCGACGTCGAGGTCGCGTAATGGCAGGTGGCTCCGATGAGTTGGTCCCCACGTTCGAAGGCCCGGCAGTACGGATTGGCTCCGACAAACGCAGGGAGGAAGGAATGGTGAATATTGATCGCACGGCCTGCGTATTCGCGACAAAGCCATGGGGGGAGGATTTGCATGAACCGGGCGAGAATCAATAATCGAGCGCCGGCAGTTTCCACCAGGCTGGCCGCTTCACGGAAGGCAGCTTCCTTGTCCGAAGAGAAATCCAGGTGATGGAAGGGAATGCCCTCACGCTCGACCTGGTCCCGGCAGGATTCATGATTGGATATCTCCAGATTCACCTTCATGGGAAGTTCTCCCGAGCGACATCTCCACACTAAATCCGCGAGACAATGGTCCTGACGACTTACGAAGAACGCGGTTTTTGTGGGTGTTCCCCCGGCTCGCACCGACCACTCAGCGGAAAGCTCCCCGGCGAGAAGGCGGAAATCCTCTGTGAAGCGCTGAACATCCCATTGCGGCGCACCTCCTTCAACGGCCAGTTTTGCAAAAAACCAACAGGAGGACGAGTCGGTTTATTGGCTCCCTTCGAGCAACTTGCCGCCATGCGAAGCAATGCATCCGGTGACTTTTGCCAGCAGGCCAACCGAGTCCGGACAGGTCCATTGGATGATCTGCGGCGAACTCATGCCAATCAAAAAGCCGGGTCAAACTTTAGCGAAGAAATCACCTCTTCACGAAGCTTGGAAATCACTTCGGCTTCGGCCTCGGGATTTTGCCATGCAAAAAAGTAGAGCGTGCCGGTTTTGTCATTTGCTGTCGCCACATCCACAATTTTAACGGCTCCGGTGTCACCTTCCACGGAGTATTCCGTGCGAAGGATTTGGAATGGGTCTTTGAGCGTGGTTTCCACGGTGCCACCATCCTCAACAGAAAATGAAAGCAACTCAGCAGCATACTTGGAAGGAGCCATCATGGCACGTCCTGGCACGTCAGGTGTCACCGTGAGAGTAAACCCCACAAGGAACGTCGCGCCACCCTCGGAGATTTCTTCCCGGCTGATTTGATAAACGATCACCCCGTCTTCATTGTCCTCGCGGACATGCCATGCCTCGGGAATGCGGACCGAAGCTTTCACGGCAGGCAGTGGCAAATCTTTGAGAACCGGGTCCGCAGCAAGGACTGATCCCGAGAATGCCACGATGAAGATGGCAGAGAGGCAGAGGTTTCGGAAAGTGATCATTGGGATTTTGAAGTGATTGGGTTTGTTTTGGAAAAGTCCGGGAACCGGCGGTTGAGTTCTTCGGTGGCCTTGGCGGCCTCAGTTTCATTGTTTGCCCGCGAGTAGCTGTCAGCGGCCCTTGCGAGAGCGCGGGGTGTGATGGCGGGGTCCTCGTATAAAAGTGCCACTGAGAGAAACCCTTTCGCGGCTTCTTCATAATTGCCTTTGGAAAATTGGATTTCTGCGGCGGTCATTCGGCCAATGGCATTGAGGCGGCCCTCGGGCTGAAGGAGCAGAGCCTCTTCAGTGGCCCGACCGGCCCCGTCAAAGTCCTTCAGGCCACGTTTGGACTCAGCCATCACAATGAGTCCGCGGGCTTTGGCTGAAGGTTCGGGAACTTTGGCAATGTAAAGATTGACCGCCTCCATGGCTTCGGTGTGTTTGCCGAGGGCATTGCGGGATTCGGCCAGAACAATGAGCACTTCCGGATCGGGACTGCCACCGGCCGCAGCAAGCGAAAGGGCTTTTTCAGCGGCTGCAAAGTCCGACTCCTGCGCACTGCGCAAGCCAAGCCAACGGTAAACGTCCGCAGGAAGAGCTTCTGGCTTGAGTGTCGCCAATTCCCCAAGCAGGGCGGTTCGATTTTCGGTATAATAATAGGCCAGAGCAATTCGAATTCCGGCGCGGTCCCCGTAGGTGGCAGGCTCCAACTGTCTTGCACGCTTCAATCTTGGAATGGCGGCTTTGTATTCCTTTTGCTCAAAATCCGCCCATCCGATCCAATACTCAGCCTGCGCCACTCCGCTGGTCTTGGGATATTCCTCCAGCAATTGCAGAAATGAGGATTTCATTTCGGGGTAGTTTTCCATCTGACCCAACAGAAGTGCCTTTTGTTGAAGGGCGAGTTCCCGTTCCTGCGATTTCGGCCATTTGTCGATCACGACCTGAAAATCCGCAAGGGCTGGTTGATAGTCTTTGAGAGCCTGACGGGCAACCCCTCTCTGAGCATAAGCCGAGGGGGACAATTCGGAGTCAGGATACTTTTCCAAAAACTCCGTAAATACCTTCACAGCCTCCGGGTTGTTTCCCGAGCGCGCGAGGCACCAACCATATTTGAACGTGGCCTGACGCTTCAAATCCTCAGAGAGCCCGGAATCCAAAACCGCACCGTAGGACTTCGCAGCATCGGCATATTTTTCTTCCT
>JBGSVX010000624.1:0-2095 GCA_041752795.1 Terrimicrobiaceae bacterium | reverse complement strand
AAAATTCCGGCCCGCTGCCCAAAAATCCCCTGACGCCACAGAGGAAAAATCCCAGCCGAAACGCTGGCCGGTCTTCGGTTCCAAAAAGTGAGTTCGTCAGCCGGACGTCTCGACTCCCTCCGGACAATGGGAGGATATTTTCCCATCGGGCCCAAAACACGCGCACTTGTCTCTGGAGTGGACAGTCAGCGATACCTGAACGGCCAACTCAGCAATTCCGTCCAGCGGGCTGATTCCGCAACAGCAATCCAGGCCCTGCTCCTCACCGCCAAAGGCCGCCTCTGCGCTGTGGTCAATTTTTGGAAAACGGACCAAGGCTTTCTCTTGGAAACCGATCCCTCGCTTGCCGAGGAATTTTTTCCAAGGCTGGAACGCTACATTGTCTCGGATGATGTCACCGTGGAGGACGTCTCCTCCCTGCCCACCGGTTGGCATGTCTTCGGACCAGCCGCGAATCATTTTCCAGACGCTCTGAAAATTTCCCGCCTTGGAGAAATAGGACGCGATCTCGAGTCCAGGCCATCTCTGGACATTGGCATGGAAGCCACTCCCGAGGAGTTGGAAATTCTCCGCATCGAGCGCGGAATTCCCGCATGGGGCCGCGAACTCACCCCGGAAACTCTCCCGCACGAGGCAGGTCTGGACCGCACGGCTGTGGACTTCCACAAAGGCTGCTACGTGGGTCAGGAAGTTGTCTCCCGCCTCGAAAGTGTAGGCCACGCCAACCGGTTGCTTCATGGCTTCACCGGGGACTTTCCAGCCCGCCCCGGATTGACCGTTATCACGCAGGATGGCCGGACCGCAGGAACTCTCACCTCAGCCACCCAACATTTTGGGTTGGCACTCACCGCCGCTCTCGGATATGTCAACACTCGCATCTCCGATAATCACTTCCTTGTTCACAATGATTCAGGAACACCACTCGGCAAATGCCAACGACATGAATTCCCATTGGTTTAAAATCACCCTTCTCATTGCCGCCCTCGGCATGCCACTCATTGCCACCGCCGCCAAAGTCGGACCGGACGTCGCCATCATGGAAGTCCGCATCGGCACGGAAAAAACCAACCGGCAAATTGTCATCGGTCTTTACGATGATGCCGCCCCGGCCACTGTCGCCAATTTCCGGGATCTCGCCGCAAGGGGATTCTACAAGAACATCCGCTTCCACCGTGTGTTCCCGGGCACCATGGTGCAAACCGGTGATCCCGTCACCCGCCTCTGGCTCCTCGCCCCCCGCCGCCCAATCAAAGTCGGAACCGGCGGCCCCGGCTTCACACTTCCCGCAGAACTCGGACGCAACCTCAAACGCGGCTCTGTCGCCATGTCCCGGCTCCCTGACGAAATCAACCCCTCCAAAGCCTCCAACGGAAGTCAGTTTTTTATCACCCTTGCCCCCGCCCCCAAACTCGACGGCAAATACACCGTCTTCGGCGAAATCCTCGAAGGCCTCGACGTCCTTGACGAAATCAGCAACCTGCCCGCAGATACCAACGACTTTCCATTGCCAAACGTTGTGATTAAATCTATAACCATCTCTCCACGTTTCGCAGAAGCGGCCCAGCAGTAGCTGCGAAACCGATCCCCCCAAGGATCAATGGGTAGGTTCCGGAGTGGCCAAACGGGGCAGACTGTAAATCTGCTGGCTTACGCCTTCACTGGTTCGAATCCAGTCCTGCCCACCATCTCAAACCCGCATGAATACAAGGTTCATGCGGGTTTTTTGTGTTTTGGCTGAATGACAGGAAAGGGGTGCAGACTTCTGCCTCCAGGATTTGTGGCTCGCCTCCCAAGCCATCCACCGCATTGGCAAATCAATCGGTGGAGGGACCTCGTCCCCGAGGTCCGGTCCAAATAGTCACGCGGCGGATAGGCTCAGGGTGCAGGACAAATTTCCGGGAGCGATGAATGCGCACGATCCAGAAGCCCAGGGCAACGCCCCACTGGCATTTAGTTAACCCAAGTTTCTTAAAGAATTGAGAAAAAACGGGTATTTCAGGCATTTGCACGTCGTAAGTCGTTGATAATGAGCGATGCGGTTTTTGAGTTTCAATTGTAGTGCCTAATAATGTAATCCGGTTCTTGTTTTTTTGAC
>JBGSVX010000623.1:0-5564 GCA_041752795.1 Terrimicrobiaceae bacterium | reverse complement strand
TTGGAAAAAGGAATCTCCCGCAGGAATTCGCGAGGCCGTGTCGTAGGCCTCACGAAACTTTTTCATGTCCAAATAGTAGAGTGCCATGTGCCAAAGTGCTTCACCGTGGGATTGTTCGGGAACCACTCGAAAAACTTTTATGCCTTCCCCCTGCAAATGATAGGATTCCGGGATGGGATAACCAAGTGGACGCAGCCAATCGGGAGGTTCGACTTCACCCGACAAAACGCGGTTCAAATAACCCATGGGGGGCGATTCCAGAGAAGGACCATTGAGCAATGACGCATAGTGTGACCCCAGATCGTCCCATGACGGCACAACCAAAAAGTCCACGCCGAACCCTCGCACCAACCGGAAGGCCTCTTCCTCGGATTCGACGGTGAAGGCACGGGCCGCCTTCTTGAGTCCCTCAATGTTCTCCCAATACAAACTCCCGAGAACCCGATGATTCCCAAAAAACGCAAGGTCCGTGGAGGAGGAGGGACCGGAAAGCACAGTGGCAGGTCTTCCCCCCATCGCCTCGACCAAACGATGCGATAAATCCCGTAATAAAATCGCTTGCAACCACTCCTTGGGAATACTGGCTTCCCGCCCAGAATATTGAGCTCCTGCGATAATCCCCGCGATTGGAAAAAACACAAACGAGATTAAACACGTGAAGGCAAAGACGCCTCCTGTTAGAAATCCCAAGCGGATCTTAAACTTTGCTATCAAGTGGAAGGCAACTGATGCCGCAACAAGCCAAAGGGCCATGGCCGAGATGATCCAGCGCTGCTGAAAAAGCGTCATGGCGGAAAAAACAAAAACGGGAAGACCAACCAAAAATCCTGTGCACTTGGAAATGGCTGGTTTGAAACGCATGAGAGAAATCACAAGTAGAATTGTCATCATGGGCCATAAATAACATTGGAGGTAAGGCCCGATGCCCTGTTGAGCTTGAAGAGAAGGAATCAATCCCTGGAACTCAACAATGTATTCGTTGTGGAGCCGGGAAAGGAACGCATCGCGAATCACAAAACACGAGGGGTGAAAAAGCACCAACAGAACTGGCAGCAAAACCGCGAAGGCTGAGCACCAGAAGAGAAACCCAAATCGCATGGGGGCGTTGCTCTTGTGTTGGAGAATGCGGCAAAGAAGGTCCCCGCCACCGAGCCATGCGAGAGAGTACACGGGATGGTTGACCTCCAATCTCAAACCGAAATGAAAGGGGAAATATTCCAAGAGATATAAGGCAAGAGATACTCCCGCACCAACAGCTCCCCACCTCCTCCAAAGTTTTGGATCAATTTCATCCGAAGAATTTCGATGGACCATTCCACCCAGAAGAGCACCAACTCCGATAGCTGCCAGTAGCGGGAGAGTGGACGAGGCACTGATCCACAGAGCACACGCACCACACACGGCAGAAATATCAAATCCCGCAGTGACCCTTCGCATCGATTTTCCCGCGATTTCGTTGCGAAACGCAAGAGCCAGCACGCAAAGACAAGAAAGCATCATGGCGATCCCATGGTGGTCGGTTTCCCCGGCCCGAAAGGCCTGAAAGAGGGTCACATTCGTGCCGAGAGCCAATAACAAAAACGAAGCGGGAAGGGGATCAAGGTGCCGGAGAATCAAGACCCATAGGAGCACCAATCCCATGCCGAAAATCAAAGGGCCTACCATCCACGAGATGGACTCAGCAGAACCGGAGTGGGCTGTCTGAGCAAGAAAGGCAAGAATCCAGATGAGGGGCGAACTCCAATGGACTTCCCGGCCCTCCGGGGCATTATCCCGTTGAGTGGATCGAATGCGCCACTCCTGGCCACGGGAAGCCAGCAGATCGTCGGCATGCAAGATCCACCACCGGGAATCCATGGACACTTGTGGAAAAATTTGCCGACGTAATGACCTGCCCATGTTTTTTGGATTGTTGTCCGGGACCCCATCGGTCGTAGAAATCGCCGTGGCCTGCTCTAACACCTTGAAACGAAACCATGTGTCCGTGGCTGCCAGTGTGACCACCCACACCCCAGAAATCACAAGAGCCCACAATCCCATCCGAGATAGGGGAGCACCGGGGCTACTCAATGGCCGCTTGGCACTCTGTTTGCGTGATTTCAAGACCCTGTAAATAGCAAAAAAATTCTAAAACTCCACGCGACAATGAGGTCAGCGAACAATTTCCCCTGCGATAAAAAAGGACTCAGCTCTCCCCTCCACCATAACCAAGAACTTCGACTTCAATAACCGAAGGTGACTCATCAGGAGTCGGGGTCGGTTTGGCTTGGTTCGAGAGAGTCTCAGCGGCATTGCTGGTTGCGGCAGTGGAGGAGGCTCCAGAGCTAAGGCCTGAGATGTTTGGAGCCGCAACGGTTGGCGCAGCAGGAACTCCGGTGGAAGTCCCTCCCGCTGAAACATTGTCGGCGTTCAAGACGCTCGTTGCAGCAAGTGTGATGTCACCTGTGGACCGAATGCCGGCATCCCCGGCATCAATGGTCCCCTGCGGGGCAATAAGAAACACACTGCCTGGTTCGACCCCTTCCACCGAGGCAAGCACACCAATTCCACCGCCGGTGGCCAAACCTCCAAGATCCGCGAGAACTTCTCCGCTTGTGGCATCAATCGAAACCCGTGTCGGAGGAGCACTCACCACAGTTTTGGCGGCCGTTCCCGCTGCGATATCACCCTCGGACGACCAAATGGTCAGATCACCACCCCGCAAGGTGAACACCCGCGTCGCCCCAATATCCAAGTCTCCCTGTAGGAAAATATCAATGGCTCCTCCGGCATCAGTCACGATACCTGGAGGAATATCTGATGGTGTGGGAAGATTTGCGGCCATGGTAATTCCCCCGCCTGGCGCGGCGATGGTGATTCCGCCACCACTCAGGGTGCGTATGTTGCGAGTCCGGGTCTGAATGTCCCCTGCAAAGACTCGTCCAAGGCTGTCCCATGGACTCCACCCATAACGGGAAGACTGTGAACCGCTCGCGGCCGTCTCCGAATTAGGAAACAGGGTTGCTATGGCGGCGAATCCAGTGGCATAAGAGCCAGTTTCTGCCTGCTCCGTCGCCGCCTGCCTCAGAATCGCATAAAAGAGATCCAATGCCGTGATGGCCTGTTGCTCGTCCGTGAGTTCTTCAAATTCATCAAGTGCTTCCTGGAGTTCAGGGTCCAAGCCGGAAACCAAAGGGGCACCCCCTTCAATGTATTGGGAGATAAAGCTGTCAAAGTCCAATGTGCTGTTCCGAAGACCGGCGGCCGCACCTCCCTCCGCGCCCTCCACTCCTGCCAACACAACCAGCCGTGCCCCCTCGGCAGAAAGGAAGGGATTCCGCCGGCGCCCAATGCTTGTGATTCCTGCCCCGGTCCCATCGCCGAAGGGCTCCGAAGACCCGAGATCAATGTTGCGCCCCGCAAGTACCTCCAGAGCTCCAGGTCCGCTGATTTGGATGTCACCTTGGAGTGCACTGGTCGTCGTGCCGTCCGTGCGCGCTCTGGATGTCGCAAGGATAATGTTATTTCCACTTTGTGCTTCCGTTCTCAGAAGGGAATTTTCTTGAAACGGGATAATATCGCGAGCCGCAGACACAATGGAAACACTGTCCTCATTAGCGTTCTGAATGTAAAAGGCGACATCAGTGATATCACGGCCGGCAATCACTTGAGTGGCCTTGGGGGTAAAGAGAGTCAACCCGGATATATCCCCGGCGGAGGCATAGATACGAACAGGTTCGGGGTCATTGGCATGAATCGGTCCCCCGGACGCATGGCGCGGACGCTGGCGACTGATACCCGCTTCCACCCCCGTGAAAGAACCGGACTCAGTGAATGTTGAAGTAAACAGCGACAGAAATCCTCCCGAACTCGTGCTGAGGGCACCGAGTGTTTTGGTTGTCTCGAAAGCCGATGAGGGTGTCGTAACTCCATAAAGAGATCCAGGATCCGCATCGGAAACATTGATCGTGCTGGTGATGTATGCAGTTTGGCCAGACTGCAAGGTGCCCGCCGCATTTACGGCAGCGACTTTTCCAGCCGAAAGCAATTCGAGTTGCCCAGTCTCAGATGGGAAAAGATTCATCGAGCCAACGATGTTGATATCCCCCGAGTAGGCATACGATTTGACGGACGCAGGCATTATCGATGGCACCAAGCCAAATTCGGACACTGCAGTTTCTGCGAGCCGCAGCCATGGCTGGTAGAAGGAGGACGTTTGGACGGAGGAAGGTGGCGGATTGGTGGAACCGACCACGGCATAACGATTTTGTGTCAAAAGCCAATACCAGATCGGGTTGACGGTGTCGCCGGTTGGCGTGACCACCGACATCCGATGGGTGACATCCCCGGTGAGGGAGGTCGTGGAAACAGAGGATTCGGCTCCATACGTGTTAAAATACGTTTTATTCCAAAAGCGGTTGTTCAGGCCTTGAGGCAGAAGAAAGGGATTTGTCACCGGACCAAGCAAAACATCTTCATTTGCAGAGACATCAAAAGAGCCTTTTCCAACAAACAGGGTGGTGGGCAAAAAGAGTCTGGAGTCGTCGGCGAATGTTGGAGAGGACGGGTTTTGCAAATATCCAAAGGTGGGTGACCTGGCTTCATTTGTGGTGATCTCCCCTCCGGCTTTCAGAATGCCCATGCCCCTTTCAACATAATAAATTCCTCCACTGATGTCGTTCCCGGCTTTGACCACCACGTCCCCTCCGCCGAGCTCGAGGAGAAGAGCTTCGTTGGGGGCAATGTTTCCACTGGCATTGCGGCCGGACATGCGCGCATTTGTCGGAGCCACTGCGTCAATATTTTCAACATTGCCACCAGCTTGGATCCTGATATCGCCCCCTCCAAGAGTGCCAATGCCCTGAAAGAAATTGCTGTAATCAATCCACCATGTGGTCGAAGCGGACGTGTCGTTGATGATAGAGCTATCCGTTGGGCTAATGGCACCAAACAGACCCGTGTCTGGATCGACATAACCCCTTCGATACAGCCAGTTATTCGGCAACTGGCGGCTGGAATCAAGCAAGATGTCCCCATTGATCCTTTGGTAGCGGCCGATATCCTCCCCTGCCTGAACAGTGATCTGCCCACCTGCCATGGAATACTGCGCAATTCGGCGTGGACCGGCAACCCCTTCCACTCCGGCTGTTCCCCCAGTGACCGTTGGGCCATAGGTCTGTTGCACGATACCCAGCGGAACCTGATTTGGTTGGCCAGATCCTAAACTCGAATAATCTGGGATCCTGAAATCATTCACGCCAAAGAGATTGTTGGGTTGTGGGATTCGAACTCCGGCTGTGTAAATCGTCGCGAATTGATTTCTCAATTGAACATCTTTCGCGGCATTCACATCAATTGAGCCCGTGCCGGTTCGAATAACCTCAAATCGCGTTCCCATATCCGTTGTTGTGGTTGAGATGCGGATGGAATTCGCAGTGAGTCCGCTGTCTCCCGTGCCAATCGCGGAACCGGATGTTGAAGCATTCGGGACGGGCACATTGAAGAATTCCCCAACAAAGACGGAACCTCTGGAGGCACTGGATGACACATAGGGCGAGGAGGCGGCGGAAAGATCTGCTCCCAGA
>JBGSVX010000622.1:0-3256 GCA_041752795.1 Terrimicrobiaceae bacterium | reverse complement strand
GCATGAGGCGGCGGAGGCGCTCCTGAAGACGATCCGTTCGCGGCGGATGCATGTGCCGGTTTTTTTGATGGGCGACCGGGCGCGCAATCACACGCCGGGTGCTCGGGTGATGGCGCTGGCCAATGAGTTTGCGTGGATGCTTGAGGACACGGCTCCGTTTGTGGCCGGGCGCGCGCTTGCGGCGATGCACCGATATCTTGAGAACCTGCTTCCTCCATTTACCAAAGCCCTACTTGCTTACACGGCCACCCGGGAACATTCCTGGGCCGCGCCCGGACATCAGGGCGGAGTTGCTTTCACCAAGAGCCCCGAAGGGCGGGTGTTTTTCGACTACTTTGGAGAAAATCTTTTCCGCACGGACACCGGTATCGAGCGCACGCCACTGGGCTCGTTGTTGGATCATGAGGGAGCGATTGGTGAGGCTGAAAAATACGCGGCGCGGGTTTTTGGTGCGCACCTGAGCTACTCGGTTTTAAACGGAACCTCGGGCTCGAATCGCTCCATTATTTCTGCCGTGCTTGGGGACAATCAATTTGCTCTCTGTGACCGCAATTGCCACAAATCCATCGAACAGGGACTGGTTCTCAGTGGCGGCATTCCGGTCTTTTTCCTGCCCACGCGCAACCGGTATGGAATCATCGGCCCGATCCCACCGGCGGAGTTTTCTCCGGAAAGCATTCGCAAAAAATTTGAAGATCATCCGCTTCGTGGGCAGGCGGTTTCGGAGGAGCCGGTTTACGCCGTGGTCACGAACTGCACGTATGATGGCATGTGTTACCACGCTGCGGATGTGCAGGACATGTTGGCCCGGAGTGTGGACACCATTCATTTTGTTGAGGCATGGTATGCCTACGCGCGGTTCAATCCGATGTATCGGAATCGCCATGCGATGCGCGGAGACCCCAAAGATCACCCTGCAGATGGTCCGACTGTTTTTGCGACGCACTCGACCCACAAGTTGTTGGCAGCCCTTTCGCAGTCGTCCTATATCCACATTCGAAACGGTCGCCGCCCGATTGTTCACAGTCGGTTAAATGAGGCCTACATGGCCCAGGCCAGCACATCGCCTCTCTACGCGATCATTGCCTCCAACGAGATTGGGGCCGCCATGATGGATGGGCCGGCCGGACACTTCCTGACTCAGGAAGTGATCGATGAAGCCATCGACTTCCGTCAGGCCCTTGCGCGGGCACACCGTGAATTTACCAAGAAAAAGGACTGGTTCTTCTCGTCATGGAATGCGCCGGAGGTCCGCGATCCGGCGACCGGGGAAAATGTCCCGTTTGCCGATGCGCCCGCTGAGCTTCTCGCATCCGACCCGGAGTGCTGGGTGCTGCATCCGGGAGAATCGTGGCATGGATTTGAGGGGATACCGGATGGTTGGTGCATGTTGGACCCCATCAAAGCCGGTATCGTCTGTCCGGGAATGGGCGAAAATGGGGAGTTGGAAGACCATGGCATCCCGGCCGCCGTGCTCAGCAGTTTCCTCTATAGGCGGGGAATTATTCCCTCACGCACCACCGACTTCATGGTTCTCTGCCTCTTCTCTGTTGGAATCACAAAAGGCAAGTGGGGCACGCTCATCAACACACTCCTGAATTTCAAAGACTCCTACGATTGCAATGAGGCACTGGAAATCATGCTTCCAGATCTCGTGAAGTCCTTTCCATCCCGCTATGGAAACATGGGGGTCAAGGACCTTTGCGACGAAATGTTTGCCTGCATGAAATCCAGTGCGATGGACCGGGCGCAAGCCGCCGCCTTTGGCAACCTGCCTGTGCCTGTGATGCCTCCCCGTGCCGCCAATGCAATGCTCATGTCCGGGGATGTTGAACTCCTCGGTTTGCATGCAATGGCCGGTCGCACAATTGCCGTCGGTGCCATTCCTTATCCTCCAGGAATCCCCATCCTCATGCCCGGCGAAAACATCGGCCCCGAGGACGGTCCATGGCTCACGTTCCTTCGCTCCATGGAAGACTGGGGCCGCAAATTTCCAGGTTTCGAAAAAATCGTTGAGGGCGCGGTCATCGAGGACGGCAAATACCAATTTTGGTGCGTGAAATGAACAACGAAGATTCAGCCGCAGATTGTCGCCGATGAACACAGATTTTTGGAACCGGAAAAGTCCTGATGCACTCGCCCTCTCCCAATAAATAATCTGCGCAAATCTGCGTCAATCCGCGGCTAAAAATATCCCTATGAACACCACATCAAAAAAAGTCGGAGTCATCGCAGCCACGCTCATGGTGGCAGGAAATATCATGGGCTCGGGCGTTTTCATGCTCCCCGCCAATCTTGCTGCCACGGGTGGTATTGCCATCTTCGGTTGGGCGGTGACCATCACCGGTGCGATCTGTCTGGCAATGGTCTATGCAAAGATGGCGTCCATTGATGACAGTGCGGGCGGATCCTATGCCTATGCCCGGAGAGCTTTTGGACCATTTATCGGTTACCAAACGAACCTTCTCTATTGGTTGGCCGGCTGGATCGGGAATGTGGCGCTGGCGGTCGTCGGCGTCGGTTACCTGAGCTTCTTTTTTCCGATTTTGAAAGAGTCTATGGTGCTTGCTGCCGTGTGTGTCGGAATGATTTGGCTCTTCACATTTATCAACATCCTCGGTCCGAAACTCACCACGAATGTGCAGGCGGTTACGACAATCCTCGCACTTGTTGCCATCGTGGGCGTGGCCATTGTCGGGTGGTTCAAATTTAATCCCGCAACCTACATGGCCGCATGGAATGTGAGTGGCAAGGACACCTTCGGCGCAATTCAAGGCGTGCTGAATGTTACACTCTGGTCATTCATTGGTGTCGAAACCGCCTCGGTCGCGGCCGCCGTTGTCGAGAATCCCAAAAAGAATGTGCCCATCGCCACCATTGGGGGAGTCCTTCTTGCTGCTGTGACATACGTGCTTTCCTGCACAGCAATTATGGGTGCCATTCCGAATGATGTCCTGCAAAAGTCGGCGGCCCCCTTTGCGGATTGTGCCCGTCTCGCACTCGGCGAAACTGGTGGTGCCATCGTCTCGTTCTGCGCTGCGGCAGGTTGCCTAGGCTCACTCGGAGGGTGGGTTCTCGCCACGGCCCAAACCGCCAAGGCTGCTGCTGCTGATGGTCTTTTCCCAAAGGTGTTTGCTGAATCCAATCAGCACGATGTCCCGGTCAAAGGACTCATCATCACAGGGTTTTTAATGACCGGAGCCCAACTCCTCACGATTTCGCCAACCGCTTCCAAGGAGTTTGGGGTTATCTCTTC
>JBGSVX010000621.1:0-5904 GCA_041752795.1 Terrimicrobiaceae bacterium | reverse complement strand
CGGCTTCGACGATTTGCGGGAACTTGTCAAACTCGACGCCATGCACCGGATTCGAGGCACCAGGTGGCAGAAACCCCTTGTCGGAAACCCGCTCCTGCCAATCCCCTTCTTTCACAGCCGCAATCAGTTTTTGCGGGCTGATCACCGGAGAGTCCTCGGTCCGGGGCAGGGTCGTAAGAGCGGCATTCAGTGCAGGGGTCAGCGCTCCCGCAGAACACGAATAATCGTTGGGCTGCGGGAAATAATAACCAACCAGCAGCCAGAAATCGGAGCTTTTGGAATCAGGCGTGCGGAAATACGCGTTGTCTTTCCACACCGGAACCCCCCACGGTGCAGAGTCCTGCCCGTATTTCGGATCGTCGGAACCGGCCAGCAAAGGTGTGCAGGCCAAAAACATTGTCGCAGCAATGAAAAGTCGATTCATAGAAGTGGGGTAGTTGTGTTCCCCTTGTTGCCGGAAATTTGCCACTGCGTCACGAAATTACGCAGGGGGCACTGAGTTGAGTAAAAGGGAATGACCCGCAAAAGACGCAAAATTGTGGCACTCACATTTCAGCACGGTGCATTTTCGGTTCGCCGATGGACCGGGAGCACAGCCCGATTTCACCTCGGGCGGAAGGTTATGCGTCCCGCATAGCGGACATGGACGATCCGAACGGTATCGCCGACGACCCGGTAAAAGACACAATACTTGGCAATCGGCATCATCCGCAGAGAGGGAGAATATCTCCACTGCGGATACCTCTCTGGCAAATCTGCCAAAGAATCCATGGAATCCAAAATCCGTCGAAGGTATTTTTCAGCCGTTGTCTCACTTCCGGAAGCCAAAATGACTTCCCTGCGCACCTGCTCAAGATCGTCAACTATTCGAGAGGCATGAAGAATTCGAAAGGTCACAACCCGAGCTTCGCGGTCAACTGCCCTTTGGTCAGGCACTCCCCGCGTTCGAACTCGGCATCGGCCTCAGCAACTGAAAGCTTGATATCTTCAACCTCCTCCAGCGTGAAATTCCCGGCCAATTGCTCTCCAAGGCTCGTGAAGAGGAGGGTTTTGTCCTCCCGCGAAAGCACGTTTGCCATCTTCAGGATGTCCTGCACGCTCATAAAAGAAGAGTGTACCGTCAGCTGCTCAGATGCAAGTAGTTCAAACGTCTTTCCATTCGGTGTCATCGAAAACTCCGAGGCACTCCACCCCCGGCGAAAAAAGGGAACCCACCTTCGTTATCTTCTGTTTGAAGATTCCAAAAATAATCACAGAAGCAACGCAGGCAAGAAGCCCTTGCAGAACCTGCCAGTCTCAAAGCCGAATTGCAAAACTCCCCGGTTGAGGTAAACATTCCCCCATGAAAAATTCACTTCCGGTTCTCCTTGCGGCGCTGTTTTGTCCTATGATCCTCCTGGCAGAGCCCCCTTCCGCAAATTCCATCATCGAAATTCCCGGGCGGTCCGAGATATTTGTGAGTGAGGCCTATTTGGCGGAACCAAAAATTGAGGCCGTTTTGTTAATTCCCGCCGAGACGCACAAGGCCCTATTTGAACTGGCCCGGACGGAAAAACAGACCCTTGCCGACTTGGAGGCCAAAATCAAAGCGGCGAAGACCTTCGAAGAAAAACGGGAAGCAAAAGAAGCAAAAAAGAATGCGGATTTTGAATTCCAAGCCGAGCGGCGGGCGATGCTTGAAAAATCCCTCTCGGGCGCTCAATTGGAATTGATGGAAACCATCAACCTCGCCGCGAAGAAAGCGGTTGAAGACGCCGATGAACAGAGCGGTTGGTCCGGCATGCTGCCCAGCGATCCGACCCGCGCCGAGACGGAGAAGAAGCGCAAGGTTCTTTACAAGGCCCTGTTTCAGGAGGAACTCGAAAAACTTCTTTCTGAGGACGCCAAGTCGGCATTAAAAAATGCCAGGATTTCCAAGGATTAAGTGGTGGAGTGCTGTTGATGCGATGGAGGCAATGCCGTTCGGAAACTGCCCTTTGATTCAGCGGTTCCGACGAGCGGAACCCTCCAACGGAGTCTGTTTCGCATTGGCGCACCCACCTCATTGGACCTCCGATGGAGGGTCCTGCTTGTCAGGACCGGGTTTTTGAGGAGTGATTTTCTAACGCAAGAATCTGCCCATCTGGAGCGATCCGTGAACAAAGAATTGAAGAAGCCCTGAACAGCAGGAGCCTCAGAGGGTCAACCCAAGTTCGGCAAGTTTTGCGCGGGTTTCTTCCTGATTCCTGTTGAGCACGGCGTTAATTCCGAGGGATGTGGCAACTTCGCACAGGAGCGGCCGGTCCTCGATGTAGGCAACCTGTTCAGGATGGACCTGCGCCACATCCAATGCCAGCCGGTAGATATCAAGGTCCGGCTTCCGGAAATGCACAAACGCTGACACCACAAAAAAATCGACAAAATCCTTGAGGTGAAATCTCCGGATTCGATCCTCAGCGACCTCCCGTCCCTCATTGCTCACAACGGCGACTTTCAGCCCGTAAACCGCACGCAATTTTTTTACAAGACCAATCGTGTCTTCATACGCCGTGGCCTGTTCCAAAATGTATTTCTCCACATCCGCCACGGAAAATTCCCGGGGTTCATAAAAAATGATCTGACGCAAATACGTCTCGAAGGTCGTTTTGCCCTCCTCGTACGTGTCATATGTCACACGATGCCGGTGATCCAACTCGTTGTAATCCACTCCGAAATGTTCGGCCGTCTGTTTGCGAAGGGCCGTGTCCCAGCCGTTCGTCAGGAGAACTCCGCCAATATCAAGAAAGAGCGTGGTGATTTGCATGTCGGCCATGACCGAACGGGTACCCGCTCTTCCATGGACTGGCAAGCGCCAACTGTGGAATCTGGATTTTAGATCTCAATCAATTACATTACTGAAAATTCTTCAACTCAGATTTCATTTCCGCCTGAGCATAAAGAAAACGGCAACAAAAATCGCCAATACGAGAGCACCGACCGTTACTGGAAGGGAGGGAAAAATCGAGATTTCGCCTCCAGGCTCGATAATGGCATTAGGTGAAAGTGACTTTTTTTCTGTAAGGGATGAGTCAATTGATTGAGCATCATTGCCTTTGTTCGTGAGTGTGTTTATTGCATCATAACCATGGCGAAAACTGGCATCTTTTTGAATTTGCTCTGGAGTGAGACCTTTCCCCCTTTGGTCCAAAATCGCAGAGATTTTTTTTGCAGTGCTTTCATCACCAATTTTTGACAATACTTGAGCAGCAATTACTCGATTGGACATTTTTTCATCATTTAGAATCCCAAGGATGGCATCAATAGAATCTTTACCAATCCCGTTAGCGGCAGAATAGACCGCGGCTCTGCGTGCAACTTGATAGGGGGATTTTAAAGCCTGATTGACAGAGGCAACTGCAGATTGGCGAACTGACGGGTCAAGAGCCATATTTTGCAGAGCAGCCTCTTGCATAGCAAGCAGGCCAATTTGTCTCCTCACTCGTTTTTGGTCTTCTTTCGGCATGTTTATAATTGCATCTTCATTACCCCATTCGTGGGAAGTTCCCTCTGCAAGAATCTTTAAAAGCTTTTCGGTAACAATTGGAACAACATCAGGACCTAGACTAAGAAAATAATCTTTTGTAACCTGGTTTTCCTGAACATTTTCACCCAGCATTTCTACCTTGCCTTCCAGGGTGTCGGGAATTTGCGATAAGCACTTGCTCGGAATAATTGCGATAAAAATTACCAATAACATCAGGTAACAAAAATTGATGCCCGGTCTATTTTGCATGGGGATTTTTTCTTATTTCTTTAATTTGATCATTCCAAAGCCGCTTCGAATCTTGGATAGTCCCATCCCATAAACGATTCAATATCGTTCCTCCAAACATCAAATTGTGTTGGTCTTTAGCCAGACGAGCATTCCCCTCAGAACTCACTTCGACAGGAGTTTCGATGTGCTCGTGATTTGTTAGTAAGTGTCCAAGCTCGTGGGATGTGGTAAGATAATTCATCTCATCCATACCAACAAATGCATTGTAAATATATGGCCTGTCTAAAGTGTTTGGGAAATACCGATCAGGCAGAGCAAACCCCTTCCCACCGCCCGCCGCCCCTAAAGGACGCGTGATAAAGTCGACATAGAAAATGTGAATGTCATCCGGAGATGCAGTGCCCAATGCATCGACAAGAGCTTTTACTTCTTGGGGAATATTATTAGGTTCTGCCAAAGCGAGCCCGTCAGCGAGGTCAACTCCGGGGGGAGGGTCTGCCACTGTGACGTTCCCTATTGAGATGTTGGTGTTGGCCTGAGCATATGCAGATTTCACGTTGTTAACCAGATCATTCCAAACATACGCTTCGCTCGCGGCAGGAGCACCTCCCGGCACCTCTCGAAGAATGACCGCATTAATGGTTACTGTTTTAAAATTATCTGCACCCGGAACAGGTAGATCAATTTCTGCGATGGCCGTACCAATCTGTATTTGAAACTTCACTTTTCCAAGCAACGCCACCTTGTGAAGTCGATGGGTGATCTCTGAGTTATCGCTTATTCCAGCGGCTGTCTTGTCCGGCGTGTCTGCAACGAGGATATGGGATTTGGATTTCAACATGCCGGAATTCTCCGGTTCGACTTCCATCTCGATTTCCTGCCAATCGTCGATTGTGTTACCCGCTGAGTCTACTGTAGACATTTTGACACTCATGCTTTCGGCGCTTCCAACAATTGGAACCCGCACATAAAATCGGTCTGGATCCTTGTCGAGAAAGTCATCAACCAATTCACCATACGGCGTGGCGTCTGTCCTCCAAGCCTTTTCCCACTGCGCAACCTTCAGCGAGTCGACACCTTTAAATTTTCCGGTTTCGTTTCCTTCATTGTCCATACGAGGTTTCAAAATCTCAACAGGAACTAGAATTGCATTTTTATTAATCTGATTGTCCGTTACATTGCAGAGAAGAACTCCTTTATTATTGATATCATAAAGATAATTTATTTTAAAATTAGGCCGGTTTTCCAATGCGGCAACTGGAATTAAACGATCATTACGCCACAGGTTCGTGTCATTAATTCCCAACATATGATTGTTAATTTTTCTAATATAAGCCAGATTTTCCCTAGGCGTGAAAGTGCCGTTATTGCTCACCCAAATTCCAGAATAAAAACTGGTTCCAAAATTTATGTATCCTAAAACATGGCCATCAATTGTTATATCCTCCATGCTGGACCTATTGTGATTCGTATCTGCTTTGAATAGAGTTCCTGTCCAAATTCCACTACCGCGCTCTTGAAATTCAAGGTCTTGATCAAGATCTTGAGCATACTCCCCAGCGGATGAACCGTTTTCGTTTACAGATTCAGGAATAATTAGTGGGCCACTTTGGGAAATTGTGTAACCTGAAGAGCCGGAATTTCCAGCTGACATGCTGACTTTTCCACCATATTGTGCCGGAGTTCCTGCCGCCCAAACCACCCCACATTGAACCAATTCTCCATCTTGATTATTCCCCGAATAAAAACTGAAAATTCGACCATCATTTGCAATTCGGGGAGCGATGTAATTGGCGTAGGTCGAGTCACCTTCCTCAATGATTCGTTGGTGTAATCTTGGTAAAATGGTTCCTGCCGTTGCCCCAAAGGGGAGTACAAATACATCCATTTCATACCCTTCGAACCCATGGTTCACTATTGAGCCAACGACATCACCATTTGAATTTATCGAAGTCACATATTCGGGATTTTCGATATTTTCATAATCACCTTGCGGGCGCTTCGTCGAAATGAGTGGGTGAAACGAACCGTTTTGATGGGGGCTGTGCGCCCCCAAACCCCGCAGCGCTCGCCGCGCCAGGCGTTCCGGGGGGGGGGAGATGATGGGGTCCTTCGGACCGGGGATTGATTGCTGGCGCAAAGGGAACAGGCATGCGAGGAATTGAACCTAT
>JBGSVX010000620.1:0-6184 GCA_041752795.1 Terrimicrobiaceae bacterium | reverse complement strand
CATATCCGCGAGGATCGGCAATGATGGCCTGACGGAATTTTTCAATATCGGCTTTCGTGGCATGGGGCCCCACCAGCATGCCGTAGCCGCCACTTTCATTGGCCGCTTTAACCACCAACTCGGGAAGGTGTTCCAGGATGTAGGCACGATCCTTTTCTTCGGACGAAAGAAATGTCTCCACATTGGGCAGAATCGGATCCTCACCAAGGTAGAATTTGATCATTTTTGGCACGTAATAATACATGACCTTGTCGTCTGCCACACCGGTTCCCACCGCATTGGCCAAACTCACATTGCCCGCCCGGTAGGCTTCAAAAATTCCCGGCACCCCAAGCACGGAATCTTTCCGGAAAATTTGCGGATCCAAAAAGTCATCATCAATACGCCGATAGATTACGTCCACCTGTTTGAGGCCCTTGGTGGTTTTCATGTAAACGACTTTTTTGTCCACCACGAGGTCCGTCCCGGTTACAATTTCAATGCCCATGGCACGAGCAAGAAACGAGTGTTCAAAATACGCCGAGTTGTAAACCCCGGGCGTGAGAACCACAACTGTCGGATCCTCTTTGCCGCCGGGGGCAATATGACGCAAAGTCGCGAGCAGGTCCTGCGTGTAGCGGTCCACCGGTCGGACAGAATGACGATCAAACAAGTTCGGGAAAACCCGCTTCATGGCCTGACGGTTTTCCAGCACATAGGAAACTCCCGATGGACACCGCCCGTTGTCCTCCAACACGAGATAATTCCCCTCATGGTCCCGGATGAGGTCCGTGCCACACACATGGATATAAATGTCGCGCGCCACATCAAACCCCACCATCTCCGGCCGGTAATGTTTGGCGGTCGTGACCACATCCCAGGGGATGATGTTTTCCTTCAGGATGCGCTGATCGTGGTAAACATCGCAGAGGAACATGTTTAACGCGGTGAGGCGCTGGATCAGCCCCCGTTCAATAAATGCCCACTCATCCGCCGGAATCACCCGGGGACTCAGGTCAAACGGAAAAATCCGCTCGGTGCCCTCATCTCCACTGTAAACCGTGAAGGTGATGCCCTGATTCAAATACGACCGCTCGGCAAGCAGGCGCTTGCGTGCAAACTCGTCCCCATCCAGGGAAGCAAAGCGCTTCGCCAAGGCGGCATAGTGATCCCGCACCACTCCCGGCGCGGAAAACATCTCATCAAAAAAATTTCCGACATCGTAGTCGGCCAAAAGCCCGTTCATTCCTAATTGGCAAATTGGCAGCTTGGTAAAGATTTGAAAAGGTGAAAACTTCATATCCCCAAGGTTTTTTCTGGTATTTCTTGCGAAGCCTGAGAGAAAACTCTGGCCATGGAAGCTGCACCCATTCTGCCACCACCCGAAAATCCCGAATTGCGCCAATGGACCGTAATCATGCACCTGAGCGCTCTCTCAGGCCTGGTGATTCCCTGTTTTGCCAATGTGGTGGCACCCCTGGTCATTTGGCTGATCAAAAAGCCGGAACTGCCAGCCCTGGAGACTGCAGGAAAATCGGTTCTCAACTTTCAGATCTCGTGGGCAATCTGGCTTTTTGCCTCCGCAATTTTTGGATTCGGCCTCTCGTGTTTCATTATTCCTCTGATTGTGCCCCTGGGTTTTTTTATCGCATGGCTTGTCTTCACGATCATCGGAAGCGTCAAAGCCAGCAATGGGGAGGCTTATGTTTTTCCTCTCACCATTGCATTCCTGAAATAATTTGCGCGATTGACATCCCACCATGTCAGCGGGTTAGATTGACACCGTGAAAATCCTCCTTGCTTTTGCTGCTGTCGCGATTCTGGCTTCTTGCACCACCCTCGAAAACCGCCGCGATCTGTATTCCCCGCAAAAGGTCAATGGCCCCTACACCCGGATGCTCAAAGACGGAATCCCCCAGCCCGAACCAGTCGGCGGACCCGCACCTGCAGGATTCACTGACGGCAAGTCCGTCGTGAAATAAACGGGCTCACGCTCCAAAACCAACCAGCTTTCCACAGGTCGCATTGTCGGCCATTTTTGTGCCGAGCATAGAATCGCGCATAAAAATAGAGTTTAAGTGGTATCCCGGAAATTGAAATATGTCCTCCGATGTAAAATCCGGTGATCGCATTATTCGAAATGAGTCCACAACCGCAATACCTTCACCACTCGCTCAGTCTTGAGCACCTGATACACAAGTCTGTGCTGAATATTGATTCTTCGGGAATATGCACCGACAAGGTCTCCGATGAGTTTCTCAAAAGGTGGAGGGTTCTGGAATGGATCATCCTCAAGAATATCTAATAGAAGCTGTGCCTTCGGTTTGAAACCAGCACTCGCGAGCTTCTTGGCGTCCATCTGCGCTTGTTTCGTGAAGAAGAGGATGTATTTCACCAATCAAGCTTCTTGGCACACGCAGCGACTGGAGTGGCAAGTCCGGAACGAATGGATTCCCGCATACCCGGAATCGAAACCAAATACAGGCTCTCCTGAATGGCCCGCCAGTCGTCCTCGGCAACGAGAACCGCATTTGAGCGCTTGCCTGTAATTTGAATCGGCTCGTGAGAGTCCGAGGCATCGTCAATGAGTTTGTAGATCATGGATCGCGCTTTTGTGGCGGTGACTGTCTGCATGAGTGAGGCGTACGTGTTTACGAACGTTGCGTCAAGCGTTATTGGCCTGGCGTCCCGAATGACCTGCCCCGGACTGCCCATTTTTCTTCTGCCAACCCCGCCAGTCACCAGCCACGGTCCGCTGGCGCGGCAGTTGCCGGGAGCGAAGCGACCAAGCACCCGACGTGCCGGGGGCAGTCCTTCGGTGAGCCGTCGCGAAGCGCAGACCGCCAACCGAAGGCTGCCCGCAGAGCGGGAAAAGCCCGGCAACGCTGATTCGACAGGACAAGTTCGGCAGTTGCCAGACGAAGTCCCCAACCGAATTATCAGGCTGTTCCAACTTTTGTACATTTAAATTAGGTTGCGCTGAAAAACCCCCTGTTTTCCACCTCGGGCCATGCAATTTTCCTTGGGTAAACAATTTTGCGTAGCAATGCCTTATTCTTACATCCTAATCGGCCACGGATTTTTTTAGTCCGGATAGCAAAGCAAAAAATGGTCCCTCTTGCCAATTGCATGTCATGAGGCCCTCCTGCAGCGCTTTCAAGCCCATGTCGGCTCCGCGCTGCCGCGGATAATGCCATCGCGCGATTCCCAAGAGATGCGCCGGGACCAACGCTTGATATTGCATGCGGCGCCGATCAGATAATTTTGCAAAGCTGTTTTGGCCAGGCTCCGATACCGGCATCGGCGCATGCCGTAGCCGCGTTTGAGTTCACTGATTGTGCCCTCCACGCCATTTCGGCTATGCATGGCTTCTTTAAATTCTGCGGTCTTCATATCGCGGCGGCGAGTCTGAGTGTGCTCATGATGTTGGCCCACGATCAGCGTGCGGTGACCCTGGTCGGTGCTCAGGCAGCGTTCGCGATACTGGCAGCTTTGACAGAGCCCATTGTTCCATTCAAAGCGGTAGTTGACTTTTCCATTGCATTCCTCAAGTCGGCTGCAGTTCGTGCTGGCTTTTCCAGCCGGGCACATTGTTACCTTTTTGTTTATATCAACATCAAAATCATCGGCACTATATCGGTCGCCCCGCTGAGGCGCTGCTTGGATTGGTCCATGAACTTGGCGATTTTCTTTGGCGGCCTTCGCCAACACCTCGCCTGAAGTATACCCTCCATCCACATAGAGATCAGATGGCTTTTCCAAACCTTGGCGCTCCCACTCATCCTCCACATGTTTGATCGAACCGTGATCACTGGTAATCGCGGGTTGGGTTAAAACGGCGGTAATCACAGCATCGGTCGGTGCGTGAGCGCCGGGGACGGATGTGGGAACAGTCTCTGCGATTTGGGTTTTATAGCCCACCCATTCTTTGACCTTGCCGGGTATTGTTCCTTTGGTGCTCCATTGGGCATCGGGATCATGCGGATTGCGTACAGATCCCGATTTTTGAACGCGGGTCGGTTCGAGTTGACCATCTGCCACAAGGAAGTTTTCCTCATAAACCCGGCGTAATAGGGTCACGGATTTGAGTTGAGCGACCGTGCTCCCGAGGGTGTCGATCCAACCCAATAGCACGCGGATGTCTTTTCCTGCTTGGATCATTTTTTCTTTGAGCGTCTCGAGATCTGTTTTGAAGTCCACGGAACTTTGAACATAGCGCTCCCACCAAGTTGGCCAGATTTCGGGAAGCTCTTCCTGCGGCACTTGCTCGATCACCTCCAGAGCCAGTCGAATGGTTTCGCGCACACACTCCAATCTGCTCATGTGGCTGACCAACCCGACAACATGCGTGGAGTCCAATCGTTGGGCTTTGTGAGCTTTGAGATAACCCGCCTTGCGCATCGCACCGAGCACTGCGTCAAATCCTATCCCAAGGAGATTGTGCTTTAGCAAACGATTGCGGAACTTGACCAGACTTGTGGCATGAAAGGCCGTTTCATCCGACTCCATGCCCAAAGCCATCTTCCATCGTAGATCGTAGGTGCAGGCCTCGACCGCCTTGCGGTCGGGAAGTCCCTCCATAAATTGCAGGATCAATACGGCAAGCATCCGTGTGGGTTCTTCGGCGGGACGTCCGTTGTCGGCACAATACATCGCTTCGAGTTCAGGGCGCAGTTCCAGCAGTTTCGGAATAATCGTATCTCCGAAAAAGCGGAACCGCTCGGCCGGAGCGAGTTCGAACAACTTGGCAAATTGTATGTCTGGGTCGAACAAGCTTCGTTGATTGTGGATGCGTGGAAGGCTCATGGAAGTAATTTGGCTTGCTATACGCTAGCCTATGAGATAGCGTATGGAAATGGCAACAACATATCCACTAAAAGTTCAGGCGATCCGTTCCAAGGGAGTGAAGGTTCGTCTCTACATCAATGTGCCGATTCCTCTGGCTGCTGCCATCGGCTTGGAGGCCGGCGAGGAAGTCGAGTGGGAACTCCTCACCCGGAACGAACTTCATTTGGTTCGAAAAAAACCAGCCAAAAAAATTCGAAAGAGGGGGTAGGGTTTTTCAGCGCAACCTAATTTAAATGGAAAAATCAGAGGATCAGCACATTTCGAAACGCAGTTCCTCGTTCAAAAGGCATGATTAAACGCTGACTTCATGCAAGCGCTGACCCGGGAGAATCCTTTCCGCCCCATGCGGTTCAGAAGAAATTGGTGAGCCATGCCCACGCCTTGGTGGCGATCCAGATCACGGCTGAGGCGGTGAGGGCAAAATAGACGATGGTCATCACGCCCCAGAAAAGCGAGATGACAACCATCAGGCCATCGCGTTCCAGCCAGGCGACTGCGGCAAAAAAGATCATCAGAGCCGGGAGGGTGTTATTGAACGGGAGATTGGCGGTGGGGATGGCGAGCAGGAAACCGCCCACAAGGATCAGCCATCCGGCAAGCTTTGCCCCGGCGGCTCCATCCAGAAGGGAGGTCCATCGGGGTTTTGTGAATTTGGAGAGCCAGACGAGCAGTCTCCGGCACATTTTTAAAATCCCCGTCCACCCTTTGCCGCGAAGACGCCATGCCTTCACTTTTTCCGGCAGGGTGACATGTTCCCGGCCCTTCAACATTTGCCACCCAACCAAAATAAAAACCCCGCCGCTTGCCATGGTGAGTGGACCCAGCGACATGGGCTGAAGAAACGGGGTCGCGAGGAGGAGGCTCACAAAACAGAAGCTGGCTCCGCCCAAATGATCCATGGCCGAACCGAGCGTGATGCCTTCCTCGGTGGAGGATTTCTCGATGCAAAAATCCAGGCCCTGAAGATTTTTTTCAAACCGGGTGGGGGACTGATTCGATGGCAATGGATCCGAGGTGTCGGTGGATGAGTCGGAAATCATGCGGTAAAGTGCATCAAGTTGCCGCAGATTCCAGAGCTATCTGGAGAGGACTCAAATTTTGCCTTCTACCGGTCGCACTCACCCATCACGAAGTCAAAGGACCCGAGGATGGAAACCACATCGCTGACCATGACACCGGGCAGCAATTTGGAGAGGATGCTCAAATTCACAAAGCTGGGAGCCCGGATTTTCAGGCGATACGGCACACCGCCGCCTTTGCTGTGAATGTAGAAGCCAAGTTCGCCTTTCGGATTTTCTGCCCCGAAATAGACTTCGCCCACGGGCGCATCCGTGCCCTCGGTCACCAGAATAAAATG
>JBGSVX010000619.1:0-2703 GCA_041752795.1 Terrimicrobiaceae bacterium | reverse complement strand
TCTCACCGGCCTTCACCGAGCTTTGCTTCTCAACTTCGGAGCACCTTCCCTCCAATACAAACGCCTCGTCCTTTCATAATATAAATCTGCGGCAATCTGCGCACATCTGCGGCTAAAAACTCCTCTCTTCAATCTGTTCTTTAACTTCACAAACCTATGATCGAACGACGTTCCAAAATTCTCCGTCACCGGGTCCTCCTCATTGAGGATGATCTTGAACTTTCCAGTGCCGAGGGGCGGGCGGCGCTCATGCTGAAGTCCGAACTCGAACTGGGCGGCATTGATGTTGTCTGCGCACCAAGTGCGGCGGATGCAAAAGCGCTTTTTCTCTCGGATTCCGGTTTGCATGGGATCCTTGTGGATTGGACCCTCGGAAAAAATCCCGATGACCCGCATGCTACGGCGCTGGAGTTCATTAGGTTTCTCCGCAGCCGGAACGAAAAGATTCCCGTCTTTCTGCTCACGGACCGTGGACTCAGCACAGGACTCTCCGAAGAAGTTCTCACGCTTGTTAGCGAACTCGTCTGGCTCATGGAAGACAGTGCTCCCTTTATCGGCGGGCGCATTGAAGCGGCAGTGAAAACTTATGCAAGCGGGTTGCTTGGCCCGATGGCCTCCGCGCTCATTGAGTTTGATCTGGTGCACGAATATTCGTGGCACACACCAGGGCACACCGGCGGGACGGCATTTCAGAAGTCGCCGGCCGGGCGTTTGTTTTACGACTTCTTTGGGGAGGCCATGTTCCGCTCCGATCTCTCAATCAGCGTCGGAGAACTCGGTTCCCTGCTCGATCACTCGGGACCGATCGGGGACGGAGAAAAGTATGCGGCCAAAGTGTTTGGTGCCCACCGTTCGTATTCGGTCACCAATGGAACGTCCACATCGAACCGGATCATTTGGATGGCCTGTGTGCGCCGCGGAGAAAAGGTTTGGGTGGACCGCAATTGCCACAAGTCCAATGAGCAGGGGATCACACTCACCGGAGCCGTGCCCCATTACCTCATGCCCACACGCAACCGCTACGGAATCATCGGCCCGATCCCGCCGGAAAATCTGAGCGCGGAAAAACTCGTTGAAGGCGGACGTCCGGTTCATGCCGTGATCACCAATTCCACCTACGATGGCCTCACCTATCATGTCGGCCGGGTTTTGGAACTCATTGATGGGGCCCTCGACCGCATCCACTTTGATGAAGCATGGTATGGCTACGCGCGTTTTCATCCGCTCTATAATGGACGTTTCACGATGCGTGGAGAGCCGGCCGACCATCCGCAGGATGCCCCGACCCTGTTTGCCACGCACTCAACTCACAAACTGCTTGCGGCACTTTCCCAAGCCTCATTTATCCATGTGCGCGATGGACGCAATAGTATTGATCACACCCGCTTCAATGAATCGTTCATGATGCATGGTTCCACGTCCCCCTTCTATCCGATCATTGCTTCGAATGATGTGAGCGCGGCCATGATGGATGGAAAAGGCGGGGAGACGCTCATGGAAGAATCCCTCCGCGAAGCGGTGGCCTTCCGTCAGACGGTGACCCGATTGTGGCGTGAACACTCGGACCGCAGTGACTGGTTTTTTCAAACATGGAACCCGACATCGGTCAAGGATCCGCACACCGGGAAAATGGAGGCTTTTGAAGCCGCCAGCCCGGATCTGCTTGTGAGGGAACCTTCCTGCTGGGTGTTGCGTCCCGGCGAGGCGTGGCATGGGTTTGATCTTGAGGACAATTATTGCATGCTGGATCCCATCAAGGTTTCGGTGCTGACCCCCGGAGTGAATGCTGATGGGTCTATCGCAGAATCCGGATTCCCGGCCACTCTGCTCACCGCATACCTGGATGCCCGGGGCATCGTCGTTGAAAAAACCAGTGACTACGCGATCCTCTTTCTGTTCTCACTCGGGATCACGAATGCCAAGTGGAGCACGCTCGTGCATGCTCTCCTTGCCTTCAAACGTGACCACGAAAAAAATGCTCCGCTCAGTGAATGCGTGCCGGCCATCGCAGGATTTTATCCAGGTCTCGGATTGCGTGACCTCGGAGAGAAAATGCAGGCCCACATGCACACCAGCAGACTTCTCCAAATCCAGGGTCAGGCTTTTTCCCAATTGCCCGAAATGGAAATCACCCCCGCAGACTGTTATCAAAAGCTCCTTGGTAATGACGTCGAACGAATCCGCGTGGATGATGCCGCCGGACGCACCGCTGCAACCGGCATCGTTCCTTATCCCCCCGGCATTCCCATGATCATGCCCGGTGAAAAACTTGGCTCCGCGGAAGAACCATTCCTTTCCTATTTGCGCGCCATCCAAGACTGGGATCGGTTATTCCCCGGCTTTGCCCATGACACCCACGGTATCGAATCCGAAGAAGGTAACTACAAGCTGCTGGTCCTCAAATAATTCCTGAACTTTCGTCAGTTTTTTGCGTGCCAGTTTGCGGTGCGGATGGAACACTGGTTCGGTGATTGCCAAAAAGAAGATGGGTCTGGCGATGGCTACCGTGTTGGTTCTTGTGAACATGGTGGGCACGGGGATTTTTTTGCTTCCGGTGAGCATGGCGTCAGTTGGCAGCATTTCGATTCTTGGCTGGCTTGTGGCGGGGGTTGGTGCCGGGGCGATCGGTCTGATGTTTGCGATGTTGGGAGCCGTCAAACCCGAGGCGGGAGGCCCCTACGCCTATGCGCGCGAAGCGCTCGG
>JBGSVX010000618.1:0-2631 GCA_041752795.1 Terrimicrobiaceae bacterium | reverse complement strand
ACGGCCGAAGTGGAAAGCGCTCTCGTCTCGCATGAAGCGGTGGCAGAGGCTGCCGTGGTTGGGCGCCCGGACGAAATCAAAGGTCAGGGCGTTGTCGCTTTTGTGACCGTGATTGGTGGCGTGGTTGCTTCGAAGGAGCTTGCCGAGAAACTGCGCAAGCACGTGGCGAATGCAATCGGCCCGATTGCCAAGCCGGATGATATCCGCTTTGCCGAAGCACTCCCCAAAACCCGGAGCGGAAAAATCATGCGCCGCCTCCTCAAACAAATTGCCGCAGGCACCACCATCACCGGAGACACAACCACGCTGGAAGATTTCAACGTGATTGCCAAACTCAGTCAGTCGGACGAATAAACTTCTGAAAAAAGGTGGGACAACTACAACGAGTGTCCCATCTTTTTCTTTTTGGTTGCCAGGTAACGGGCGTTGTGAGGATTGGGCGATGAGACGATCGGGAGTTGCTCAACGATTTCGAGATCATGCCCCTCCAATCCCACCACCTTGCGCGGGTTGTTGGTCAGAAGCCGGATTTTTTTGACACCAAGATCCGCGAGAATTTGCGCTCCGAGACCGTAATCACGCAGGTCCATCGGGAAACCAAGCCGCTCATTGGCCTCGACAGTATCGAGGCCCTGTTCCTGGAGTTTGTAGGCATGGATTTTGGGGCCAAGGCCGATGCCACGCCCCTCTTGGCGCATGTAAACGAGCACACCGGTTCCAGCTTGTTGGATCTTTTTCATGGCCTGATGCAATTGCGAGCCACAGTCACATCGCCGGGAACCGAAAACATCCCCGGTGAGGCACTCACTGTGAACTCGAACCAGCGTCGGTTTGTCGGCACGAATTTTTCCTTTTGCCAGGGCCAGGTGATGCGCTCCATCCACTTTGGAACGATACAAATACAAATCAAAATCCCCATAATCGGTGGGCATCGAGATCATTTGTTCACGCTCGATGAGCTTTTCACGTGTTCTCCGGTAAGCGATCAAATCCTCAATCGAACACATTTTCAGAACGTGTTTTCGCGCAAATTTTTTCAAGTCCGGCAAACGCGCCATGGACCCATCGGGATTCAAGATTTCACAAATCACGCCGGATGAGTCCAGCCCCGCCAATCGAGCCAGATCGACCGCCGCTTCCGTGTGGCCCGCTCGCCGAAGCACTCCACCGGGTTTCGCCTGCAAAGGGAAAATATGACCCGGCTGCACGAGGTCAGAGGGTTTGGCATGCTGACTGGCCAACACTTTGATAGTGGCCGCCCGGTCGCGGGCGCTGATTCCTGTGGAGATGCCTTCGGCTGCATCCACGGAGACGGTGAAATCCGTTTTGTAGATCTCCCGGTTGTGGGCCACCATGCGCTGAAGTCCCAGTTGCCGGGCCCGCTCCTCGGAGATGGGCACACAGATCAACCCCTTCGCATGGGTTGCCATAAAATTCACCGCCGTGGAGGTCACCTTCTCTGCAGCAATCACCACGTCCCCTTCATTTTCCCGGTCTGCATCATCGGTCACAATCACCATCCGCCCGCGGCGAATGTCTTTCAGGATTTCCGGAATCGGAGAAAAGGGAGATTTTGTCATTGCTCAAGCATCGCATTTCCGGGGCTCCCCAAGCAAAGAGATTTCTGGAAAATCCCTTTGGCGCTGCAACATTCAGGGATTGTTTCCAATACGTGAGACTGGCAAACGAATGATGAATGTGCAGCCCTGACCCGGAGTGCTTTCGAGGGAGACCTCTCCTCCGTGGGCTTGCACCGCATGTTTGACGATGGAAAGGCCCAGACCAGTCCCTCCCGCCATTCGCGAGCGGTCTTTGTAAACACGGTAAAATCGTTCAAAAATATGTGGCTGATCCGCCAATGGAATGCCGGGACCATTGTCCGAAATCCGGATTTCAATGTTTTCCCCATCTCGAACAGCCCGAACATCCACCAACACGTTGTCATCAGGCCCATACCTCAGCGCATTTTCCAAAAGGTTCGAAAATATTTGAGTGAACCGACGCTCGTCTCCTTCATAGAATTCTGAGCCCGAGGCCCAATCAAGCCGAATGTCGGCATTGCGCTCGCGGATGCGCGGTTCGAGGCGCTCGATGGCTTTGGAAAAAACTTCCCTCAAATTGATGGGATGAAAATCGGGCTGTTCGGTCCGGTGTTCCAAACGTGCGATGGCGAGAAGATCTTCGATGAGAAGATTCAGGCGCTGGGTGTTTTTATACATCACGCGCAGGGAATTTTCGGCCATGGGGCGGTCATCGAGCGCTCCATCCAGAAGGGTCTCCACGTATCCATTGATGATGGCAAGCGGGGTGCGGAACTCGTGTGAAACATTGGCCACAAACTCTTTGCGAACGGCCTCCAGTTCTTTCACGGCGGTGATATCATGAAAAACGACCACGGCCCCCGGGGTGGCGCCACCGGGTTTGGGATTCAGGCCGGAAGCCACCACTTCAAAGTGATGTTTCCTGTAACCCTTGGCTTCGAGAGTCTCCATGGAGATTTCAATCCGGTGCGCCCCACTCCCATGCAACGCTTTGGAGATGGCCGTTTGCAATTCATGATTTCGAAAAACCTCGATAGCCGTTCGATTGATCGGGGATTGGGGCGATTGGAACATGCGCATGAGAGCATCA
>JBGSVX010000617.1:0-1542 GCA_041752795.1 Terrimicrobiaceae bacterium | reverse complement strand
ATGTTATCCATCAACGTGAGCCCCATGAGCACTTTGGCCTGAATCCTTGGAGCCAGATGATGGACATCAATGTAGCCCAGGGTTTCAAAGATTTTATCCCGCTCGGTTTGCAGGGGATCAAACATTCTCAGATACGTGCGAAGTTCGGAGTAGGCATCTTTCGCCAGATCCATTTCCCAAACCCGGCGGTAGTCGGACAAAAACGGAAAAATTGAAACGCACCGATTGATGTTTTGGTCCAACGCTGCGCACGCAATAGCCAATCCCCCTCCTTGCGATCCACCCATGCACGAGATGTCTGTGCATCCCGTGAGCTTTCGAACGACCCGGGCAAGTTGAACCGTGTCCAAAAAAATCTGACGAAAAAGCAGCTTGTCCGGCGATTCCCCCAAACCACGGATGATATGGCCATGATGCGTGTTGCCCTTCACTCCACCCGGATCCTCGCTCCGTCCGCCCTGACCCCTGCAGTCCATCGCGGCAACGGCAAACCCTTCTCCAACAAACGAAAGTTTGTCCTGCCAGTCTCCGCTGTGACCGGTGTAACCGTGAAACAGTAGAAGGCCAGACCTCGGAGTTTTTGGTGCGCGGGGTTTTAGGAATTTCGCGTAAATTCGTGCCCCGCCAACTCCGGTGAAGGTTAAATGATACGTCTCCGCCGAACACACTCCCAGCGCATCAACCGCCTCCAGCCTGGGATCGGGATCTGTTGCATCCAACTCCTCCAAAGCCTTCCTCCAATAATCGTCAAAATCCGCGGGACGCGGATTGATTCCCTGATAAGTCCTCAGTTCGTGAATCGGCTTGTCGAGGACAGGCATCGGAAGAAGGGGGAATCATGCCTTCCCTCCGCAGAATCGCCTGCGGAGGGAGAATGCACAAATTGAGATTAGAAAATCAGGCGAGCGCCTTGGGGTTCGGACCGAATTGATTGTCGCCGGGAGTTCCCTCCTGGACAAAAAACACAATCAACACGACCCATCCGATGCATGGTACAAAATACATTAAAAGCCACCAACCGCTCCGATTGGTGTCATGGAGTCGACGCATGCCAACGCCGATGCTTGGAAGCAACACCGCAAGGCTGTAAAGGGTGGTGAGCACTCCCGGAAGCCCGAGCACGCCTTCAATGGTTCCAAGCAGAACGTAGGCGATCACATTGAAGAGTGTGAACATCCAAATTTCCGTGCGGCGTGCGCGGCCCGTGAAGACCGTGTATTTTTTCAAGACATCAAGATACCAGTTCATATTCAGTTTTTTTCGTGGTTATGGCCGCAGGAAAATCCACGGACTCAGGCCTCATAACAGATTGCGACCTCTTGACAATCCCAAATCTTCCAAAAGCCCTCACTTCTTCGGCTTCTTGAAAAAATTATCTTTCCCCTTGCACAATTATTTCCTTTGCCTCATCTTTTGCGTCCTTCGCAATTGACCCTATCGTCCAGCGGTTAGGACACCGCCCTTTCACGGCGGTGACACGGGTTCGAATCCCGTTAGGGTCGCCATTCATTCGAATGGCGATATGGACCGAAAACCCTCATA
>JBGSVX010000616.1:0-6592 GCA_041752795.1 Terrimicrobiaceae bacterium | reverse complement strand
GGTGAAAATCTCGCGCCAGTGAGCCAGAATGGCGCACATGCTTGGTCTTTGCCTATGTTTCAGACAAGTTTTTCTCTCGCGCCCGAAGTCGATTTCATACTCAGCCAAAAACTGCGGGCATTCGCTTATTTTAGGACTAGGGTTTTGAACTGACCAGCACCTGCTGCAACTTCGACAATATTTTTGTCTTCGCTGGCTTGGAGTGATGGTGCAATGAATAATATGGTGGCCGAGAAGGCAACTGCGAGTTTTAGTGATGTTTTCATAGTTTTGTTAGAGTGTTGAATAAGCCTGGAAGAGATAATCCTACCAAGCAAGGTGATTAACGCTGGGGGTTGGCTTTTGGATGCATGACCGCTGGCCCTATTCCGCATGGGAATAGGCGTGGAGGCCGCTACGCCGGGACAGTCTGCAACCATTCCGGCAAGCGGGTTTCGACCCGGGAGCGAAGGCGGGCGAGCAGGCTGTAGAGACCGAAGTAAGCGCGATTCGTATAGATTCCGTCGACATCGCCGCTGGCCCCCTTCATGGTGCGAAGGTCGCGGCTGTGAAGATTATCTTCGCCAAGTTGGTAGATGCCTTGAATGAAACTCTCGTCGCCGAAATCGAAAGAGCCGTTGCGAAACGGACGCCCGAGCAATTCAATCGAGACCGCGCAGATTTCGAGCACATTCTTCCGCAACTCCGCGCTATCGGACTCGTGAAAAATACCAATGTCACAGAGGCATTCTTCCAATAGCGCCCGGTCGTTGAGGACCTCACTGTCGAGAAAGCGGAAATGCTTTCGGTAGTAGGCCGCATCGATTTGTTTCGTGCAGCCAAAGTCGATCACCCAAAGTTGCCCGTCTTTAATCAGGAAATTCCCCGGATGAGGGTCGGCATGGAAGACGTGGAGCCTGTGAATCTGGTAATCGTAAAAATCCCAAAGAGCCTGACCAATTCGGTCCCGGTCGGCCTGAGATGTGGTCATCGAATCGGCAAATTTATCCAGCGGGATGCCATCGATCCAATCGAGTGTGAGAATGCGGGGCGAAGAAAGGTCAGGGTAGTAGATGGGGAAACGGACATTGGGTAAATGTCCAGAGCGGCGGGAGAGATCGATGGAACGCTCAAGCTCCATCGTGTAGTCCGTTTCTTCCAGCAAGCGTTTTTCGACCTCGGCGATGTAGGGTGCAATCTGGCTTTCCTTAAGTCCGAGGATTTGGAGGGCGACGGGTTTGATGAAGTTTAAGTCCGACTTTAGACTCTCCGCGACGCCGGGGTATTGAACTTTGACCGCAAAAGCTCGATCTCCAAGAGTCGCACGATGAACCTGTCCGATGCTGGCTCCGTGAACGGCGTCCTGGGTGAAGGTATCGAAAAGTTCGGTGGGGGACTTCCCAAATTCGCGGCGAAACGTTCGCACCACCAATGGATATGAGAGCGGCGGAGCGGAATACTGCGCTTGAGCAAACTGTCTGGCATAGGCGGGTGGGAGAAGATTTTTGTCGATGCTCAACATCTGAGCGAGCTTGAGCGGACCGCCCTTGAGTTCGCTAAAGGTTTTGTAAACGGCGCTGGCGTTTCGTTCGTGCAGGCTCTCGGAATCCACTTTGCCGCCCAGCGCGCGTTTGCCGTAGTGTTTCAGATAATTCACACTCACTTTCGCACCGGCACCGGTGAGTGCGGCGATACGGGAAAGTTTCGTGCTGGGAATGCTCTCTTGGTCCATGATTTGGAAGATCCTCAGATGGGAATGGTGCGGAGGAAGAGTTAGGACGACTAAAAGAGTCGGGCTCATCCCGCCGGTCGCATTTACCTCCTCGCCTGCGGAGCAAGGAATCGAGCCAAGTCGAAGGCCGAGTCGATGGCTTGCGAGCGGATCAACTCGAAGGCAAGTTGCACGGATTTCTCGATGTAGGCATCGGTCCGTTCAAAGCCCCGGCTGTTGTCATGGATGTTGAACTCGATGAGATTACGAAAAGCTGTGAAGATTGCATCGGGATAGAACGCGGTGAGTCTGCCGCGTTCAGCGATTTCTCCGGTGGAGATCCCGTGAGCCACCGTTCGCTTGGAAAACTCGCGGAAGGTGTCATGAAATCCACGCAACCACGCTGGTTTGTCAAAAATTCCCAACTCGCTGAATCGAAGCATCACCAAAGACCGAATCTCCAGCGCGTGTTCGAACCAGGCGAAGAAAAACGTCAATGCTCGTTGTTTCGCGACAAATCCCTCCCACTCATCGGTCGACTCAACGGCAGCAATGACATGCGCCACTTGGTCCCGCCAAAACGCCGACTCTACCGCGTCGAGGTTGGGAAACTCTTGAAAAAAATCCTTCTCTGTGATGTCGAGGCTTTTGCAGAGAGGATAAACCGCGAGGGGCGGGTGGCCATGCTCCCTCAACCGGTCGATATAGGCATGAATGATACGCTGCTTGACGCTGGTGGCTTCGGTCTTTGTGCTGGAGTCCATAGTTTATTTATTTTATACGCCTGCCGAGAGGCAGGAGATGAGATTTCTCCCAGCGGCGATGTTTTCACCTTCCTTTGCAAGGTGAAGGATTGTCGAAAATTGAGACGCCTCATACCATTTCCCGAGGTTGGAAGCACTGCTAATCGAGGGTGAGAGTATCGCCATTACCAAGCGCAAGCGCGTTGTGGCAACTTTCAACCCGGCAGGCGATATTGCGCGGCCTGACTTCCGGGCGCGTTTTGGCGGCGCTGCCCCTCGGGCGGGCGGTCCCGCTGGCAGCGCGGTTCACTAAAACCCATTCTTTAGATGGACACCAGCGGCAGCTTGCCAAGGCGGCAGGCTTGAAAGTACTCCCCGAGGCAATGCCGAAGCCGGGCAAATGACATGAGGCAACCGGTGAATTACGGTTCAACTCCTATTGAGGTTTATGACAGGGCAACCGTATTAAACTCCAAAATGGGGAAAAGGGCATGAGTGGGGCTCATGGGATTTGGGATTCTGCGACCGGGCGGATGCGTTCAAAATACGTGCGGATCGTGCGGCGGTGGGCGAGAGGGAGGGATTCATCGGCCACGGCTTTTTGGGAGAGTTCAAAGTATTCGTTGATGCCCGCTTTGGTGGCGGCCCCGGTTGCGGCTGCGGTTCCGGAATTTGCCGAGGAGGTTGTGACTTCCGATTCGCCCTCGCCCATGGTGCCGGTCAGTTTTTCCGACTGACCCGCCTGCGCGAGATCGGTTTGTTCGCCGAGCGGTTGGCCGTCCGTGCCTTTGCCGGCTTTGAGTCCTCCGGGCTTGTTGCCCATGGAATTGCACAACGAGGGAGGAGCCTCACAATCTTCGCCCCGGAGTTTGTTTCGAAGTGCATCCAACTGAGATTTGCCAATGGCCGCCATGCGCCCACCCGCCTTTTTGGTGGATTCTTTCGAAAACTGATCCTTCAGTTCCCCGACACACGGCTTCAAATCCTCATTCGAAACTGATCCGGTCTCCGCATTTTTCTTTGCGAGTTCTGACAATTTGGAAAGGGACTCCGAGAGGCTTTGATTGCCGCGGGACTTTGCGGTTTTGGATTCATTGGCGAGCATTTCGGAAAGGACTTCCGTTCGCCGCATCTTCGAGTCACCGGCCTTGGAAAGTTGTTCCTTGAGTTTTTCCGCCTCGGAAGCGGCCGATTCATAATTCTGGTTGCGGAGAGCCGCGCTGAGAGCGCCCATGCCTTCAAATGATTCAAGGGCTTCCGCAATCCCGGCAGCCTGGGGGCCCATGCTTTCGGCAGCAAGGCTCGCCTGCAAAGAACTCAGTTTGGCCTCTATCTGATTCATGGCCAGCATCGCGGCCATGGGGTCTTCCTGTTTGAGCGCCTCACGGAGAGCCGCAGCTTCAGCAAAAACTTTTTTTAATTCCGGATCCTCGGTGACCTCCACAAATTTTTCCCAGTCTTCAAGAATCTCCTCGGCGGCGGCGGCCCGATCTGCCTGCTCTTCAGCAATCGCAGCCTGCTCTCCCGCAATGCGCATCCCCTGCCCCGCCATCACAAAAATGGCCGCGATGGTCACACAGACCGCGCCTGCAAGCAGGATGGCATTTCGACGCGGGAACGGGATTTTCCATAAAAGCTTTCGGGCGGCAACATCTTCACTTGCACGTTTCCATGCAGCTTCGCGCCATTCCTGAGACGCCAGATCCTCAGGAAATTCGGAGAGAGACAGCAAGTCGTCCTGAAGTCCAATCACCCGGTCAGCCCGCATGGCCACCTCTTTGGGCCAGGGCTTGCGCAGACAGAAAACAAAGAGCACACAGGCCGCAACAATCCATATGGCTGCAATCCCAATCAGCCCCGCAATCACTGCAGCTTGAGTCAGGGTCACCACAAGCCCCAGCACAAGCACCACAGCCAGACAAACAGTCAACGCAATCAGCACGGGCCAACTTGCAGCCACTGCCTTTTCGATAGTGCGCTTCCGTCGCAACCAATCGGAATCAGGAAATGCGTTCATGGCGTTGGATTCATTCAATCAAACAGCGGGAGCAACTCACGGCAAGTTCAGAAAGCAAAATCTCCTGCGATGAATAGCATGCGATTCCCAATCCCAATTTTTTCCTCGCGGTGGAGGGGTGACCTTCGGCAGACTCTGCCCCCTTATGTCCGTTCTTATTGTTGGTTCGATTGCTTTGGATGATATCAAAACTCCTCTGGCGGAAGAAAAAGACCTGCTTGGCGGGTCCGCTTCGTATGCCGCGGTGGCAGCAAGTTTTTTCAGCCCGGTGAATATGGTTGGGGTCGTCGGCACGGATTTTCCGGTGGCCCACATGGACCTTTTGCGCTCCCGGCAAATTGACCTCACCGGTCTGAAAATCGAGGAGGGCAAAACCTTTCGCTGGTCGGGGGAATACCTCTGGGATCTCAATACACGGGAAACCCGCTCGATCGATTTGAATGTGTTCGAACATTTTCGTCCCGAAATCCCGGAGTCCTACAAAAACACACCCATCGTTCTTCTCGCAAATATTGCCCCCGACCTGCAGCACCTCGTGCTGGATCAGGTAAATCTTCCGCGTTTTGTGATCGCGGACACCATGGATCTCTGGATCAATATTGCCAAAGAGCGTTTGGTGGAGCTTCTCGCACGGGTTCACATGCTCATCTTGAATGATGGCGAGGCCCGCCAGCTCACCGGAGAAACCAGCCTGATCCGCGCAGGCCGCATGCTCCAAAGCATGGGCCCACGCTACGTTGCCGTGAAAAAAGGGGAACATGGATGCCTGCTCTTTGGTGATGATGGCCAATTTTTTTCGTGTCCTGCGTTTCCTTTGGAAGATATTCACGATCCCACCGGGGCAGGCGACACGTTTGCCGGAGGACTGGCCGGATACCTGGCAGGCTCCGGGCTTCAGGAAATCACTTTCGAAGCTCTCCGCAAAGCGGTCGTGCACGGCAGCGTGCTCGCAAGTTTTAATGTCGAAGCCTTCAGCCTCGAACGCATCAAAACCGTCACCAATACGGAAATTGATGAGCGACTGGAAGACTTTCGCCGGATCGCCAGTCTGGAATGATGGATTTCCCTTGTGGCCGGTGTGGCTGCGGGGTCATGATTGACGACTTGCTGAATCTATGCCGAGTGTCATGCATGCGGGAATCCCTTGGAACGAACAAGGAATGGTTGATGGGACTCTGACCGGTCGGTCATGCCAATGAGCAAACCGCCCGCCACGAATCCCCCGCCGCGCCATGTCGCCGTCATTATGGATGGCAACGGACGTTGGGCACAAAAGCGCGGACTCCCCCGCCTGGCCGGCCATGAACAAGGTTCAAAATCCATCCGGGCCTGCGTGGAAGCCGCCATGGAAGCCGGCGTGGAATTTCTGACCCTCTACGCATTTTCTTCAGAAAACTGGAAACGGCCCGCGGCGGAAGTTGATGGGCTCATGCGATTGCTGGAGCGTTTTCTTGACGAAAAAGTCCGGGAAATGTTGGACGAAGGAGTTCGTTTGCTGACCATTGGGCGGACGGAAGACCTCCCGCCGGTTTGTCAGCGAAAACTCCGTGAGGCCATTGCCATCACGGCGGGAAATTCCCGGCTCAAAGTGATTCTTGCGCTGAGTTACAGTGGACGTGAAGAAATTGTGGATGCCGTGCGCAGCATCGCAAAAGACGTGTCCGCCGGGAACCTCGCGGAATCCGCCATTGATGCCGGCTGCGTGGCTTCCCGCCTTTATACAACCGGCATTCCCGACCCCGACCTGCTCATTCGCACCTCCGGCGAAATGCGGGTTTCCAATTTCCTTCTCTGGCAGCTCAGCTACACGGAGATCCACGTGGCTCCGGAACTCTGGCCGGATTTTGGAAAAAAAGAGTTCTTTGCGGCGCTGGAGGATTACTCCAAACGCAGCCGGCGGTTTGGAGGGGTGTAGTGTCCGCTCTTGGAGCTTCTGCTCTTCGGAGGGGATTTGCGCGCGGCCTTGAGGCAGCCAAAGCGAACCTGCTGCCCGGTTTGTTATTGCAAGGGGTGATGGTGGTATTTTTTACCCTCTATATCTCGCATGAAGGCACCCGGAATGCTCTAGCCCAAGTTCCGCAGATAAAAAAGTTGATTTGTTGATTTGCAGGCACTTACGAATAAAATCAGACGATTTTCTCC
>JBGSVX010000615.1:0-5233 GCA_041752795.1 Terrimicrobiaceae bacterium | reverse complement strand
TTTGGCGCGGGCTCCGGGTGTCGGCTGGGCAGGCGCCTCACGAGAAGGACTTGATGATGGCCGGGAAGGAGGCTCCTCCGCAGCAGGGGATTTTTTCGGAGGGGGAGTCCCTCCGCCTTCCAAGGGAATGAAATCCCCATCATCGGGCACTGTGGGCTGACCTCGATCCGGTGTCGTTTCCTGTGGCTCTGACGTCCGGGGGGTGGCACGGGGAGTGGGCTTTGGAGTTGGACGCGGGGTCGCTGCCGGCCGTGGCTTGGGACGCGGGGTCGTTTCCGGACGTGGAACAGCCCGGATGTCCTCACGCGCGCGGAGGAATAACTCGCGCTTTTGCTCCTCACTCAGTTGCCCGGGGGAGCTAACGGACAAATACAACGCGGCTATCGCCACTGCTGCTTTGATTCGTCCGCCATATTGCATCCCATGACGATTACCGTGCCGGGAGCGAGGGTTCAAGCCGTTGGCCAAAATTGTTTAAGGAGGACGAATCAGCCCTCAAGCGGCGCCAACTGGGAGGCCCATGGCTCGGAGCACTCGTAGGCATCGGCAATTTCAAGGAGCCGCGCCTCTTGAAAGGATTGCCCGAGGAATTGCAGCCCTACCGGAAGCTTCTTGCCAGACTCTTCCACAAACCCACAGGGAACACTGATTCCACAAATGCCGGCAAGATTTGCAGCAATGGTGAAAATGTCCGCAAGATACATTTTGAGCGGGTCGCCGGTGCGTTCACCAATGGGAAAAGCCGGATCGGGAGATGTTGGGCAAACAAGCGCGTCCACCTTCGAAAATGCGTCTTCAAAGTCGCGACGAATCAAAGTCCTCACTTTCTGAGCCCGGAGGTAATAGGCATCATAATACCCGCTGGACAACACATACGTGCCAAGAATGATCCGGCGTTTGACCTCACTTCCAAAGCCTTCCGCGCGGGAGCGTTCGTAAAGATCCAGCAGGTCCGAGGGATCGGAAGCCCTCCTCCCATATCGCACGCCATCAAATCGGGAAAGGTTCGCCGAAGCCTCGGCCGTGGCAATGATGTAATAAACCGAAACCGCATATTCGGTGTGCGGCAAACTCAATTCGACGATTTCCGCGCCAAGGGCTTCACATTTTTTGATGGCGGCCTCCACAGTGGATTTCACGCGCGGGTCCATGCCATCCACAAAATACTCTTTGGGAAGTCCAAGTTTCACTCCTCGCAAATCCTGCCGCCCCAGCTTCGTAGTAAAATCTTCCGAAGGCAGGTCGAGGGACGTCGAATCCCGTGAATCCCGGCCGACAATCGCATTCAATACCTGGGCACAATCGCGGGTCGTGCGGGCAAAGGGCCCGATCTGATCCAGAGACGACGCAAACGCAACCAGCCCATAACGGGAGACCCGTCCGTAACTTGGTTTTAGCCCGACACACCCGCAGAGCGCCGCCGGTTGACGGATCGAACCGCCAGTGTCCGAACCCAAGGAGACCGGCACCTCGCAGGCAGCAACTGCCGCTGCCGAGCCACCGCTGGATCCTCCCGGAATCCGGGTCAAATCCCATGGGTTCCGAGTGAGCTGACGCGAGGAATTTTCGGTGGAGGAACCCATCGCAAACTCGTCCATGTTCAGACGTCCATATGGAATGGCTCCGGCCGCACGCAAACGCTGGATAACCGTGGCATCATAGGGCGCCCGGTAGGGTTCCAAAATCCGGGACGCACACGTGCATGGCTGACCCTTCACATTGATGACATCTTTGATCCCAATGGGTATCCCTCCCATCGGAAGACTCACATCGGCGGCCTCCGCCTCCTTAAGAGCAGCCTCAAAATCCCTCTCCAAAAACGCACCAACCGAAGAATCCACGCTGACAATGCGGTTTTCGAGAGATCGCAACAATTCGACGGGACTGAAGGCTTTCGAACGAAGACCGGCTTGAAGGTCGGAAAGGGTCAGAGCAGATAAATTCATGAATGCGAAAAATGCAGAGAGCGGTGACTATTCAATCACCTTGGGCAGGATGACAAGGTGATTTGCCGAGCGGGGCGCAAGGTCCAGCACGGCCTTGCGCTCAAGGCCCGCCAGGGGTTCATCCTCGCGCACCACATTAAACACCGGATTTGCATGAGCCGTTGGCTCCACCCCGCTGATATCCACCTTGCCAAGGAGTTCAATATGCTCGAGCACCCGCCCCAATTGCTCACCAAAGGTGCTGGTCTCTTCCGGGGTAAGGGCCAAGCGCGCGAGGCGCGCGACGGCCTGAACATCAAGGGTGGGTGCTGACATGGTTTCTGGATGGTTAAACGATTCGATTTCCCGAAACGGGATCGAAGAGATGAACGCGTGACACGTCAATCTCGAATTGCAGACGATGCCCGGCCTCGCGGTGATCGACGGCGATCTGACTCCGGCTGATCACCGTGTGCGCACCGGTTTGCAGGTAAAAATAGGTCTCGGCTCCCATCGGCTCGATGAGGTCCACCACGGCCTGAAAAGAGTTTTGCCCCGGAGGCTGACCGGCTTTCACAAGATCGCAACTCTCAGGCCGTACTCCGGCAATGATCTCTTTTCCCACAAATGGAAGCGCACCTTGGCGGTCACCCAAATTCAGTTGCACTGTTCCACCCTGACGTTCCTTGAACACAATCGCACCTTCCTTGCCGGAAAGGCTGCCATGCAGGAAATTCATCGGCGGACTTCCAAGAAATCCGGCAACAAACAAGTTTACGGGTTCGTTATAAAGCTTGAGGGGTGCATCAGCCTGCTGGATCAACCCGTCTTTCATCACCACAATGCGCGTGCCCATGGTCATGGCCTCGACCTGGTCATGGGTGACATAAATCATCGTGGCTTGGAGACGCTGATGCAGCTTCGTGATTTCTGCGCGCATCTGGACACGCATTTTTGCGTCAAGGTTGGAGAGCGGCTCATCAAAAAGGAAAACTTTCGGCTGACGAACGATGGCGCGGCCAACGGCCACTCGTTGTCGCTGACCGCCGGAGAGTGCTTTGGGTTTCCGCTCCAAGAGTTCCACAATTCCAAGAATCTCGGCCGCGTCCTGCACGCGTTTGTTGATTTCCGCTTTCGGGTATTTCCTCAACTTCAACCCGAACGCCATGTTTTCGTAAACCGACATGTGCGGATAGAGCGCGTAATTTTGGAAGACCATCGCGATATCGCGGTCTTTGGGGGGCACATCATTGATCCGGCGGTCTCCGATGAAGATATCTCCCTTTGAGATTTCCTCGAGGCCGGCGACCATGCGCAGGGTTGTTGATTTGCCGCAACCCGATGGTCCGACAAAAACCACAAATTCGCGGTCTTCGATATCGAGGTTGAAGTCAGTGACGGCGGTGACATCTTTGCCTTTGTCGCCGGGGTAAATTTTGTAAACGTTTTTTAGATTAACCTTGGCCATGGAATGGGATGAGTTGATTTTTTGATTGTTGCCCAGGAATTTAAGGTCCCCGATGGGCAGCCGGGGAACTGTTAAAAAACACCCTAAACCGCAGAGTTCCCCGGCGTCAAATGATTCAGGGTCTTTGCGAACCCGGAAGGCCATGGGATTCGACGACACCAAGTGCCTCACGAATTGCACCGGATTGCGCCGCGTCGAGCTGACCGGAGGAAAGTGCCTCCCGGTAATTTTTGGCCGCCCCTTCCGCATTGCCAACCTGGGCATAGGACTGCGCCAAATACGCCTGGTAACCGGCAAAGGACAGCCCCCTCTCACGACAGGTCGCCACAAGAACTTCGAGTGTCTCAGCTTCCGAACGATAGTCCCTCTCGTTTCTTTGAGCCCGTGCAAGAAGGAAAAGTGTGCCAGGATCTTTAGGGGCCAGGCGCAGGGCATTTTCTGCCGATTTTCTGGCAGCACCCGGATCTCCGGATTCCAACATCGCAAGCGCCAGCAAGGAATGCCCCGTCGCAGACCCTGGCGAAACTTTGAGCGCAGCCTTGGCATGAGTGACAACGTCCTGCCAACGCTTTCTCGCCGCTGCAAAATTGGCTGCATGCAACCGCACCTCGGCCTCGTTTGGAGCAAGCTCCAAAGCTCGTTCTGTACTCGCACGCGCAGCCGCGGGGTTTCCCATGGCCTCAAACTTCGCTGAGAGTTGAGCCAAATAAAGAGCCGTTTCCGTCGCATTTCCCAAATCAATGGAGTCTGCAGCCGGCAAAACAAGAGAAACTCCTTCCCCGCGAGTGAAGACCCACCCCTGATTGGTGAATCCTGTCAGCTGCCAATCGGGCGAAATTAACAGGTGATTCAACAATGGCCTGTACTCGGTCAGCGGGCCGGATAGCACAACCGTATCCCATTGCCTGGATCTTTGCGCCGCCCGCCACTCGGATGGGAACAGACTCAACTTGGTCGAATCAGGCAATTTGAGCATCGCATCATTTCCTGTGAGAGCCAAAAAGGGCAGCATTGACGGGTTGGCAAATACTTTGGCTGTTTCTCCAACCTCAGTTTCCGCCAAGGTCAAAGCGCTCAAAAGCCGCAAGTCCCGCCGGTCGGTTTTCCAATTCGCCACCGCATTCCAAACAGACAAAATACAGGCAAATCCAACAAGGAATGGAATCACCCTCGAAAGGATTTTCTTCCCCCGCCAATTCGAGCGACGAACCCAGGCACCAAACAAAAGAAAGCCAAAAACCACCAATGACCAAAAAAACCATTCCCACAACCAATTCCCGAATGACAACCCGCGATACCCGAACCACGTCCATAAAAACCCCGTCAGCCGGTCTGCCCAAGTGACATTATCAAACGTCCCGGCCTCGGAGAGACCTCTGGCCGCCGATAGCAGCATGCGCCCATCCGGAAATGTTCCAAGGGATCTCAAACTCAGGAACAACCCGCATCCAGCAGAAGCCAGAGGAATCCATTTGCCAATCCGAAATCTCATGAGATGTTTTGCACCCAACCAAGAAACCACAAATCTAAACTCACCATGAGGAAAATCCTCTTATTTGCTTTCGTTATGTCAATCTTCAGCATCTTCTCCCATGCCGCCCCGCTCACCGTCGGGGAGCAAGCACCAGCAGTCACAGCAAAAGATCAAAACGGAAACCTTGTGGACTTTTCCCAAGTCTATTCCAAAGGAATCACCCTCGTTTATTTCTATCCCAAGGCCGACACCCCGGGCTGCACAAAACAGGCTTGCTCATTAAGGGATTCGTTCGCAAATCTCACCGGCAAAGGCCTCACCATCCTGGGCGTCAGCGGAGACTCTCCCGAGGGTCAGAAAAAATTT
>JBGSVX010000614.1:0-1744 GCA_041752795.1 Terrimicrobiaceae bacterium | reverse complement strand
AGTTGTTTAGCTGCCATAGTAGGTAGTGATAGGTTGTTGAGGTTTAACTTAGCCGATGATGCCGAGGATATCGTCCTCACGCATGATCAGATAGGATTCGCCATCGATTTTGACTTCGGTTCCCCCGTATTTGGAGATGAGGACCTTGTCGCCTTTTTTGACCGTGAATTCGATGAGTTTTCCGTCCTCATCGCGTTTGCCGGTACCGAGGGCGACCACTTCCCCCTCCTGGGGTTTTTCTTTGGCGGTATCAGGAATGATAATTCCACCTTTTTTGACTTCCTTTTCGTCGAGCGGCTGCACGAGCACGCGATCTCCGAGAGGTTTAATGTTCACTTTTGCCATTGGGCTTGTGTCTTTATGTATTTGGTTGGTTTTTAACGGTGTCCCGCCCCGCATCTGCGAAGAGAGACTGGGTTAAAGGGATTTCCGGCCTCCATAACGGAGGCCGGGAAATTATTTCTTCTTGTCCTCGTCCACCATCTCGAACTCGGCATCCACGACGTCGCCATCTTTTTTGGCGGTTTCGGGAGCAGGTTCCTCAGTGGCACCGGGAGCACCAGGTTCTGGCTGGGCGGCGGCGGCTTTTTTGTAAAGCTCGGCGCTGACCTCCTGGAATTTGGTTTCCAGGGTCGTGTGCGCGGATTTGATGGCTTCAATGTCGTCGCCTTTCAGAGCTTCGCGCACTGCGGTGATCGCATCCTCGATGGTCTTTTTGGTGGCACCATCGAGTTTGTCACCAAGATCCTTGAGTTGTTTCTCGCATTGGTAGGCCAAATTGTCGGCGGTGTTGCGGGTCTCGATCGACTCACGGGCCTTGCGGTCTTCCTCGGCATGAGCCTCGGCATCTTTCTGCATGCGCTCGATTTCTTCTTTGCTGAGGCCGCTGGATCCGGTGATCGAAATTTTCTGCTCTTTGCCGGATCCGAGATCCTTGGCCGAAACGTTGAGAATCCCGTTGGCGTCAATATCAAAGGTGACCTCGACTTGAGGAACTCCGCGCGGTGCAGGAGGAATACCATCCAAATGGAAGGTACCGAGGCATTTGTTATCACGACTGAGCTGACGCTCACCTTGGAGAACCTTGATTTCCACGCCGGGCTGATTGTCGCTGTAGGTCGAGAAAATCTGGGATTTGCGGGTTGGGATCGTCGTGTTGCGGGCGATCATCGGAGTTGCGATACCGCCAGCTGTTTCAATCGCGAGGGTCAGAGGAGTGACATCCAGCAGGAGCACGTCTTTCACGTCGCCCTTGAGAACACCGCCTTGAATGGCAGCCCCAACAGCCACCACTTCATCGGGGTTCACCCCTTTGTGCGGCTCCTTGCCAACAAGCGCACGGGCCGTCTCAACCACGCGGGGCATGCGGGTCATTCCACCCACCAGCACGAGTTCATCAATGTGCGATTTGTCCCACTTGGCGTCCGCAAGACAGTCATTGACCGGCTTGATGGTGCGTTGGAAAAGATCATCGGTCAGCTGCTCAAGCTTGGCCCGGGTGAGCTTTTTCTGAATGTGTTTTGGACCGGACTGATCCGCCGTGACGAACGGAAGATTCAGTTCGTATTCCTGGGTGGAGGAAAGCGCAATTTTGGCTTTTTCGGCTTCTTCCTTGATGCGCTGAACGGCATCCGGTTGTTTGGAAAGGTCAATGCCTGTGTCTGTCTTGAAGTCGGCAATGATGGTGTCCATGAGACGGTTGTCCCAGTCATCACCACCAAGGTGCGTGTCGCCATTGGTCGCA
>JBGSVX010000613.1:0-9584 GCA_041752795.1 Terrimicrobiaceae bacterium | reverse complement strand
ACAAGGAACCCGACGGCCGTGACGTCCTGAAAGGTGTGATCCTGGAAGTTCGCCTTGGTGTGATCGAAAGAAAATCCATAGGGCTCTTTCGGTTCCCAAATCGCCCATTTTGAGTCTGTGGGCTTCAAGATCTGCGTGTGGTGGACAATGGGGTTCTCTTTGTCCTCGCTCGTGAACATTTTATTGACGTCGCCAAACGTTTTTTCCGAAACATAAAATTTGCCGGCATCCTGAACGACCCAGCGTCCGGCATGAACCCCTCCCCAGTAGCGTGAGATTTGCACAGCAATGCGACTGTCCGCATTGAAGCTCACGGGGGCTTTATCGCCACCGTTCAGGAAGTCCTGCTTTTTCCAGAACCAGAAGGCATAGGCCTCGATTTCCTCGCCCGGTTTGAATGCGCCGCCAGCCAGCGCCATAAAATTGAAGTCGTCGCGGACTTCGTGGTTGGCATTGAGGTGGCCCTCGCTGAGCCCGCGCCCCGGATTGTTAATCGTCAGCGTGACAAGTCCTCCGTAAAACCGTGCGTTTTTCTGGGTGGTGTCGTAGCGCATTCCAAGCGGGTTGAGCGGGGTCTCCATGCTGAAAGGCCACGAAGAGACGAAGGTTGAGCCCGCCTTGTGGCGCTCGTTGCCGCCCATGCTGGCCTCGTAGGGGATCTTCTGTTCGGGAGTTTTGCCGCGATACATGATATCTCCGCTGCCCATGTCGGCACCGTAATCCACGATACGGACATTGCGGACTTTATCCGGGATGCTGGTTTCCGCATGACAGGCGATGGCGACGAAGAATGCGCAGGCAAGAAGGGGCTTCACAGTTGAAACCTAGCAGAAAGGTCGGACGGAAACGATGTCGGAAAGCGTGACTTCTTTATCGTTTTGCGCCAGACGGGATGGAAAACAACTGCATAAATGCGGAACGGCAAATGAGGGCCTTGCGTGATCGTGCGTAGCTCCGCCTGGCTCTCCTCGCGAGAACGATTGCGAATGAGATCGAAGGGGCATCGGTTTCCATTGCAAAAATGGTGAGAAGTCTGCGGCATTGCCGCAGGTTTTCGGCATGGCGAGGGTCGGCTGCAAGGTTGATGTTTCGCCGGGGCTTCCTTGAAATTAAATAATTGTTCGGACCGATCACCGGGCGTATAAGAGCAATACTTGTGGCGCTTCGTGCGGACCTATCAAATCCTTGCCCTTCCTGTCCTGAAAATCCTGTCATCCTGTCAAAAAGATCCGTTTTCCGGCTGTGTGAAACGCCATTGCGGACACCCCATTTTCTGTGATGAAATTGTCACATCCCGCCAGTCCCGTGCCGTAACCCTCATCCCCGGAGAGCCGCCCTTGTTGCACCCAGGGGCGGCTTTCTTTTCCCACGCGCCCAAAACAACCCTCGCTCGGAGTCATTTTTCAGCCTTTTTTTCTTTTGCCAGCGAAGCTGTCTGAATGCCCCTTTGCCGGTTGGGAAAAAAGCTCGACGATGCCCACGCCCAAGCCTCCGGCAAGTTTTTCAAGAGTCGAAAGCCGCGGGTTTGATCGTCTGCCGGACTCGATATGTTGATACGCCTTGTAAGGCATGGCGATTTTTTCCGCCATCGCTTCCTGGGTGAGTCCAGCTTCCTCCCGCAATGTCCTCAATCGCTTTACAAGTGTCTTTGAAGCAGATTCCACTCGTCGAAGATCATTTCTTTATCCGGAAACAAACACCTCCTCATAAGTGGTGTTGACTCGATTCATAAAATCCGCCATCATCCGCGCACCATGAAGTGTCAGACACTCCTCGCCCTGTCTGCAGGGCTTCTATTTTCCGCTTCCTCGGCCCACTCCCTGACGTTCTCAGAATGGCAGTCCTCGAAATTCAACACCGGTGAACTCGCCGATCCGGCCATTTCCGGAGCCAATGCAGATCCAGACGGGGATGGTCGCCAAAATCTGATCGAGTATGCCTACGGCCTTGAGCCTTTCGCATCCGATCAGGACGAATCCACTGTCGCCGTTGGTCCCAATGGTCTGACTCTCACCTACCCAGAGGTAGTGGCGGCGACCGACATTCTCTACCACTTGATGGAATCCTCGCGCGATTTGAATCACTGGGTCACCCCGAATACCACAACCCGCACGGTCCTCGCGGATGATGGGACAATGCGACTGGTTTCTATCTTCAACCCGAACGCTCCCGCCACCTTCGACAGATGGTTCAACCGCCTGCATGTGATCCTCACCCCAGACGGCACGGAATCCCTCGCAGCTCCGACCCGTGTTGACGCCAAGGTTGAAGTTCCCCTTCGCCTCAGGATTGGTTGGAACGACAACACCAAGATTGAAACAGGCTTTGCAGTGGAGAGGCGCATGGGAACCGACGGGCCTTGGGAGGAAATCGGTGTCGTTGCCGCCGACAATTGCTACTTCGTGGATTTGGACATCGCGCCCCTTACGGAATACATCTACCGAGTCAGTGCGATCCAAGGGGAATACGCCTCGGACTATTCCAGCGAATTCGCCATCACCACGCCAGCCGACACGGACGGGGACGGAATTCCTGATGACATGGAATCAATGTATGCAGTCGATCCCATCATGTTTTCCTCGGGAAACAACGGGATACCGGACGGATGGTGGATCAGCTATGGGATGGATCCCTACAGCGATCCCAACGCAGACCCGGACGGCGATGGCCGCAGCAATTATCGGGAGTTCCTCGACGGCACCGATCCGACGACTGCCGACTCAGCGCCGAATCCTGGAGCAACAGCCCCCCTCGCCGCGAGTGACTTGACACTGACAACATTGGACAACGGCCACAATGAGCTTGCTTGGACGAATAACGACACGGCAGAGGGCATTATTGTCGAAAGAACAGGGGATGGTGCAACCTGGCAAACAGTGGGGGTTATTTCGGGCACAGAGACAACATTCACAGATGAGACATCTCAACCAGACCTCGTCTATTTCTATCGGGTCAAAGCATTCAACTGAAACCCATGAAAAGGCTTCTCTTCCTCCTCGCAACTGCATTGCTGGCAGGTGCCCCGTTGCAGCTTCGAGCTGACGGAACAATCGCCGACCCCACCAATGTGGCCTCAACCAGGCCCGATATTGACGAGGATCAAGACGGGCTCACCAATCAAGAAGAGGCAGAGGTGGAAACTTTTCCATACAACCCCTATAGCGACACGGATACCCTGATGGATGGGGAGGACGCCGTCCCATTACTTGGTGAAATGAAGGTGCATGCGGCTCCTGAAGCGACTTATGCGCTTATTCATTTGGGGAGCGGTCAGGCGCTGGGAGTCAACGATCTCGGAGAAGTGCTGGTAAAAGAAGGCACCCAATTCAAGGTCTGGAAGAACGGGGCTTACCTCCCTGCAATATCAACCCCCGCCGAATCGATGTATGGGCCGTTGCAGGATGGGACGGTATATATTCAGGGACCAGAAGAGTGGATTGATGCCCCACCTCCCGGTGCCCCAGATGCAGTAAATCTGTGGCGTTGGAAAAAATACAGATGGACAAGTGCGGGTGGTGTTGTCGAGTCTCCCAATTTATTCTACGAATACAGCTCAGAAATCCACGCGGGCGCATTCCCATCAAACATAGACAGATTTTTCCTTTTCGAGGTGGATACGGGGACAGTTGAGGCTCAGTTTAGAACTTCCCTGCTGTTAACTCAGCAGGCAGCTTTGCCCCTATCTCCAACAGGGGAAGTTTGGTCGGAGGTCGGAAGTATTAGCAGTGGGGTGTTCGGAATCAATGATGCTCATGGCCAAGCCATTGGCTCTGGCATATCCATAGATGTTAACTACTGGGCTGAAAGCGGCAACGGGTGGGAAAGAAATGGCGCTTCAATAGATCAAACCATCTGTGGTTTGCTGAACGAGACAACGAATTCCGAATCAGTCACTTCTATTTTTTCCCGTCTGTTTAGAAGCACTGGCGAACTCTACCATGAGGGAAATCCAGATATTATTCGTTCAACAAGTGGCGGGTTTCTGTTTGGCCGTCGAGGATACTCTTATGGTCCAAGCGTTGGCATAGTAAAACATGGTGCTTCCGTTACAGTTATTCCAAGGAGCCAGTCGATCGTGGATGCAGGCGCGGAATCAGCCCCAGAAGGCCCCTATTTTGTCTCGGCAGCAACGGGCGGTTCTTCGCCGTATGGCTCCGCTGTTTCTCTTTGGTGCCTTAACAGCGGCACCCCCGCTGAATTTCCATTGAAGAAAATGGTAATAGGCTCCGGTCCTGGCCTTATCGTTGGAAGGCAGATTTCCAACGATCTGCAAATTCCAATGCGGGACAGACTATGGCGCAACGGTCGTTCTCTTGACTTGAAAAGTCTCGTTGCTGGAGGGGAGAACTGGGCAACAATCTGGGCCGATATGATCAGTCCCATTCATGGGATGATGCCAGCCAATCTGACGACAACTGGACAATCCCATTCTTCAGCCTGTGCGTTATTGCTTCCAGTCCAGCTCATAGATACAAAAGACAAAGCGCTGGATGCTCCGGGGGCTTCTGTCCCCGAAGCAAATCGGGATGTGACCGTTATACCCAAGAGATATGCCGACGCCAAGAATTCCAAGAGCATTGCTTGGATCGAGCCACACGGTAGCGAGACAACTCCGGATGGACCGGATATGCCTCAATTGGTATTGCGACTTCTAGGAACTGAGCAGATGGGGCTAAAGATCAAGTGGAAACTTCAAATCATATATGACCGTCCTCGTGGGAATCAACCCGACGTAGCTCGAATCAAATCAGAAGATGAAGTATTTGTTCCCGCGAAAGAAGACGGCAATCAGCCCTGGAGGGAATCTGCATTGGACGGAACTGTTGAAATATACGACGACCCTGCTTGGAATGCAGCCTTGACGGCAAAAGGTTTTTTTGGCGGGGAAGCCCAGCTAACTTACCAACTAATAAAAGCCGATGGGACGGCTCTGTCCTCGGAGTCAACCATCTTCTTCTCGATTGGTGGCAAGAATCCAGACGATGATAAATCCAAGACGTTTATTGATTCCGAGGCAACGGCGGCGGATGCCCTTTTGGTTCGCCTGTCCTATGCGGTGGGTCGACATGAATCAAAAGATTACAATGACACATCGACGATCACAGGTACCAGGTATAATCAATTCTGGGAAAGGTCTGGACATCGCTTCAAAAACGATTATCGCCAAGGAGATCCGCTTTGGTGCAAATCGCCTAAGGAGAAAAGTGCGGGGGGATTTGGCATTTTCCAAATCACTGGAGATTTGAGCAGTGAGTTCGCGATCATCCCTCGCGAACAGATGTGGAACTGGCAGAAGAATACAGATGCCTATATTTCAATTGTTAAGACAGGAGGAAGTGCATCGAAGGGCTCTGTCATGGATCGCTTTATTGCAGCAGTAGCGCGCACCTATACCAACGATGCAGAAGCACAGACAGCACCGACAAGCTATGCATATGAGGGAGACAATTATGGAGCATGGGAGATGGGGACAATTACTTTATATAATGGAGGGCCCTATCCTGCGCGTTTTGTTAAGGGTCCGTCTGGGAAAATGACCAAATTCTATGTCCCATGGAATTACGAGACATCGAGATCAGTCGGAGATCGATGGAAATACTATCCAAACGGGAATAACTATATACACGAAGTCATTCTGGAGAGATAATATGAAAATAACACACGCACTAGTAGTTCTTTTAACCATTTCTGAAATCGCGGTATGTCAAACAACGCCAGACCCGTTGAGCTACTTTAAAGGGCGTTGGGACCTAACGGACGTTACCAAGATATATAAGCTAGAAGCAGACTTAAATCATGATGGGCTTAATGAGGTCTTTCTTGCTGTAAACAAAAGTGATCCTCCTGAGGGTGACGATGTAGGCTGGGAACTTTATATCGCAAAACCCGATAGCCAGTTCGTTCTTGCCGGTGAAAAAAAAGATACGGGAATAAATCAAAATGCCGGAGTCACATTTGACAAAACCCAATACTGGATTGGTCTAATCCCTGAAATCAACGGTTATGGCCTTTTGCATTTATCGTGCGGAAAGGGAGGGCAAGCTCTCTGCCAGCTCAAGGCTATAGTAATTGAAGGGGATGCTTGGAAGGAAATCCCAATTGGTGAACCCGTGAGTGCAGAGAAAGAATACGATAAGCTTGCGGAGCGATTTACAGTCCCTCCCACACCTGCCGTGCAAGAGCTTGTCCCATAGACTTTCCGTTTCCATCCCGAAGGATTCTGTTTCCGTGAATCTGGAATGTCGCGCTCATTGCTTGGAATCCGTCGCAGAGAGAGGATGTTGAACTCTCCAGTTTCTGATCGCCCCCAAAAGCTGTCGCTCGATAGTGCCCGTCCTGCCGGAGCCGAGCAGGTTGCTTGTCTCAAACGGATCTTCGTCAAGATCGAAGAGGGCGGCAGGCGCCTCAGCATCGAGTCCGCAGACGAGCTTCCATGCGCCTTCGCGCACCATCGCCCAGACGGATTGGTCCTCGGAAAAAATCTGTTCCGGAGCGACGGATTTCCGTCCGGCAAGGGTATTGGCCATGGAATGTCCTGCGAGGCCGGGAGCAACTGGCACTCCGCATAGCTCCGCAAATGTTGGAAAGAAATCCACTGTTCCGATTGGGCCTTCGCTCACAGCAGCCTTCGCAATGCCGGGACCGGCTGCAATGAATGGAATCCGCACCGATTCTTCGTAGGGCACGCACTTGTTTGTCAACCCATGGCTGCCCTGCATGTCGCCGTGGTCGGAGCTGAAGACGACGAGGGTATTCTCCGCGATGCCGAGTTTATTGAGTTCCGCCATAAGTCGCCCGACACCCGCATCCACCTGGGAGACCGCCGCATGGTAGTGGCGGAGATATTTCTGCAGATCGCCGCCGTAGGCTGCAAACGTGGGGTCTTCTACCTTTTTCGGCGAAGGGGGACTGTAGGTCGGGGTGTAGGGGTCGGTGCCAACAAGCGTATTCGGGCGGACGCTCATTTGCCGGCCCCGGAATGGCGCAAGGAATTCTTCGGATGGCTGACAAGGGTAATGGGGGGCCTGCTCGGAGACGCAGAGAAGAAACGGTCTGTCACCTTTCGCCGCCGCCCGCAGCCGCTCGATGGCGAGGTCGAAGGTGGCGTCGGTGCGGTGCCGGTCTGGAAATTCCAACGCTTGGTTGTGCTCGTCGAAAAAGCGAACGTTCTGGTGGAATTCGTTGTAGCATTGGAATCCGGCAAATGCCTCGAAGCCTCCGCGAAGGTTTTCCGGCAACGGCACGTTTCCGGCTCCACCGATGTGCCATTTGCCCACATAGGAGGTGAGATACCCTGCGCTGCGAAAGGCATCCGCCATGGTCGGAACTCCGGCGGGAATTCGCGCATCGTTGGCAAGGCACCCGAGGGTTCCCGCATATCGTCCTGTCCACATGGTGATGCGGGCCGGAGTGCAAACCGGTGCACTGGAATATCCGTTCTTCAGGATCGTACCACAAGCGGCCAAAGCATCGAGGTGGGGAGTGCGGGCGTCGGGATTTCCATTGCACCCAAGCGAAAAACCGTTCAGTTGGTCGGCAAAAATGTAGAGCAGGTTGGGGCGCATCGGAAAAGTGTCTTTGAGTATATTATGCACTGAAGATCATGGTCTCGCGCGGAGAAAAAGGCACCGCATAAATGCGGAACTACAAACGAAGACGCAATGTGCCCGTTTGTAGTTCCGCCTTTAGGCGGGGGGCGGTTGGTGTGGCTTGGCGGGAAAAGGCACCGCATAAATGCGCGCGGGTTCACCAAGTTCCGAGGCTTGGCGAGAACGATGCCGACCAGGCATTCCAGTCGGATTTCAACTCGGCAACCTTGGCGGGATTGGCGGGGGAAACATCGGTTATTTCCGCGACATCGTTCCCGAGGTCGAAGAGCGATGTCACACCGGTTGCCTCATCGTAGAACAACTTCCAGTGTTCCTTCACCACAGCGCGGGAGATTTTTCCGGCCATGGTGTAACGGAAGCAGAGGGGATCAGAATTGACGGCTCCCTGGGTGGTGAAGAGAGCCTTTCGGTCCACCCCTTCGACCGCCGCCGAAGCGGTGAGCCCGGCGAACGAAAGCGTGGTGGGCAGAAGGTCCCATGCGGCGAAGTTTTCGTTGCTCCGGCGACCCCTTGGGATCACGCCGGGGAGGCGCGCCATGAGCGGACTGCGGATTCCGCCTTCCAGCAGCGTGTTTTTAAATCCCGAGAAGGGGGCATTGGATCCTTCGCCATTCGGTGCCCCGTTGTCAGTTGTAAAGACAACCAGTGTGTTTTTATCGAGTCCGAGGCGCTCCAGTTCCGTCAATACACGTCCGACGCTGTCATCGAGAGACTTCATCACTCCGGCATACATTTTTGAGTTCGATGTTCCGGTGAACTGGTTTTGGTATTCCTGCGGGGCATCGAGGTAGTAGTGCGGCGCGTTGTAGGACAGGCAGAGGAAAAATGGATGACTTTGGTTCTGGCGAAGGAATGAGATGGCTTTCGAGGAATACAGATCCGTGGCATAGCCTTTGATATCGCTGACGGTGCCATTCTGATGGAAATCGAGTTCATCGACCCCGCTGACCTCCTTGGTGTGGGTGTAGTATCCGGTTTCTCCCCACAGGAATCCAAAAAACTCGTCGAAGCCCTGCGCGTTGGGATGGGAGGCGGGCTGGTCGCCGAGGTGCCATTTCCCGATCAGTCCGGTGTGGTAGCCAGAGGCCTTGAACTCCTTGGCGGCCGTGATCGAGTTGGCAGGAAGACCCGCAGAATAGCCCGGCAGAAGCACCGATTCGAGTCCGTATTTTTGTGGGCTGTGGCCGGTGAGAAGGGCGGAGCGGGTTGCCGTGCAAACCGGATAGACGTAGGCGTTTTGCATCGTCACCCCTTCGCGGCCGATCCGGTCGATATTCGGGGTCGAATAGTTAAGCCGGCCAGTGCTCGAAAGGTCGCCGTGGCCCATGTCGTCCGCAATGATCCAGAGGACATTGATCGGCCCGGTCGGCGTGCTGTCGGCCCAAAGCCCGGCGGTGCCGAGAAGCGAGCAGACCCCGAGCGCGGTGGTGGATTTCAGAAAGTGTCGGCGGGTGAGCATGGGTCAGGGTTTTGTGACGCGCAGGCGAAGGAATGCGCGGGAGGAGGTGAGTGGCACGGATGCCACCCAGGATTCGGTGGCAAAGTTTTCGTCGGCGAGTCGGTTGATTGCGGGCGATGTCCAGGAGCCTGTCGTCAATGTGGTGGAAGTCTCCGGGATGATTGTCAGTCCTCCGGTTTCCTTGCTGGCTCGAAAGGTCAGAGAAAGGCGGTTGGCAGCATCAATCGCCAGGGCGGGGCCGGAGGTTTGCAAGGAAGGATTGGTGCCAAGCGCATACTCGACAAGGTTCGGAACCCCGTCGCCGTCGCTGTCGTCCACATCGGCCGATGGGGGAAGGCCCTGGAGTGCCGCCCATTGCTCGTTAGTCCGCTGGTCGATCACGGTGGAAGGAGGGGAATCCACACTTCCGCCCGAGGCGGTGGCCCGGACAAAATACTGTGCGCTTTCGCTGAGATTCGGGAGATCCAATGTGGATGCGTTGGCAGAGGCGACAGGGCTCACGTTTCCGGCAACAT
>JBGSVX010000612.1:0-4926 GCA_041752795.1 Terrimicrobiaceae bacterium | reverse complement strand
GCCATCGCAGTGATGGCCATGTTGTCGCTTTCTGGCATCATCATTTCTTTGGATGCCTTCGGTCCGATCACTGACAACGCGGGCGGTATCGCCGTGATGGCCGGACTGGATAAAAGTGTGCGCAAAATCACTGACGAATTGGATGCCATTGGCAATACCATGAAAGCTGTCACAAAGGGCTATGCCATTGCCTCGGCCGGGCTCGCGGCACTTGTCCTGTTTGGCTCCTATGTGGAGGAACTCAAAATGGCATTGCATGTCGCCGGGAAAGATCAGCTTTCCACCGGCCTGCTTTGGCACTTGCTCGGAGGAGCTCACGCCAATGTCGAATCCGCTCTGGAGTTTTCTCTCCAGGAACCCCGTGTGATCATCGGTCTCTTTATCGGTGGCCTGCTTCCATTCATTTTCACCGCCCATAGCATGGACGCCGTCAGTCAGGCCGCAGGAGCAGTTGTTGAAGAAGTGCGCCGACAACTGAAAGCCCGGCCTGGAATTCTTGAAGGAACTCAAACCCCGGACTACGGAACCTGCGTGGACATCGTGACCAAGGCCGCTCTGCGTCAAATGATTCTCCCGGCCCTTCTGCCGGTTGTCTCTGTGATTTTGGTGGCATGGCTGCTCGGCCCCGTGGTGCTCGGCGGCGTGCTGGTCGGAAGCATCGTGACCGGCCTGTTTGTGGGCATTGCCATGACCTCCAGCGGTGGGGCCTGGGACAATGCCAAAAAATACATCGAGGAAGGTCACCACGGCGGAAAAGGCTCACCAGCCCACGCCGCTGCGGTAACCGGTGACACCGTCGGCGATCCCTACAAGGACACTGCCGGCCCTGCCATCAATCCCATGATCAAGGTCGTCAACATCGTGGCGATCCTCATCATTCCGATTTTCTTTTGATTCTTCGTGGCATCGGCATCCTGTCGATGATCCGGTTCATCCTCAGAGAGAAATCTTGACCCCCGGCTCCGGGATGATCACTTCTGTTTCCGGCAAGTCCCGGTGAAGCCGCAGGTGGAACCAATCGATGGCCGGGCGATCCCCGTGGACGAGCAGGATTTTTTTCGGGCGAAGCGCGATGGCATAATTCAGCAAGCTCTCGCGGCTGGCGTGAGCGCTGAAATTAAACTCTTTCACATCACACTTGAGTGGGATAGCCGGGAGTTTGGCATCGAGTGTGACCGGCGTGCCAGGGGCGGCCGCGCGCAGCTTTCCTGAAGGTGATTCCGGGTCTGAATACCCGACAAAAAACATGCTTTGATTAGGCTCTCCAATGACCTTCCTTGCAAAAATGTTGGAAAGTGTGTTTTCAGTCATCATGCCACTCGAAAGGGCAAAGATGCAGCGTTTGCGGGCAGGCATGGTGTTGACCTCATTGCCTGAGAGCACGTAGGGCGCCATTTCCTGGAGGAGTTGCAGTTCGGGGTGTTGGCGCTGAATTTCATTGCTGAACAAATCGTAAAGGGTGGTCAGTTTTGTGCTGAGGCCGCCAATGTAAATGGGAACAACGCCCATGCGTCCCGCGAGGCGCATACGCCAAAGCATGCCCAGAAGTTCCTGGGTTTTGCCAAGCGCAAAAACTGGGATCGTGACACTTCCGCCGCGATCAAAGGCTTCACAGATCGCATCCGCAAGCCGCTCCTCTTCCTTGGCTCTGGTGTAACCCATCGGAGTGGGCGTGTCCCCACGCGTCGTTTCCATAATCAACACATCCACTCCGTCCTCCGGAAAATCCGCCCCGCGAATGAGGGTCTGATTTTCAAAATTCACATCCCCCGTATAAAAGATTTTGCATCCATCCATTCGGATCATGACGCCTGCCGCCCCGAGGATATGACCTGCCGGATGAAACTCAAAGGAATCGCCCTTCTCGCCCAGGCTGCGCTCCCCGCGAAAGTCATAGGCGGTTTGGTATTTGCACCCCTGCCATGCTTCCCGGCTGAGTTCAACGCCACGGTGAGTAAACAACGGGTAACTCTGAATATTGTGCTCCTCTTTCTGACGCAGCATCACATTCACGGAATTGTGGAGCATGACATCGGAAATCCGCGCCGTGGCCTCGGTCATGAAAACCCGCGCTCCGCGTTCCCTTCGGGTCAGCATGGGGAGAGCTCCGATATGGTCCTGATGCGAGTGCGTGACAATCACTGCATCCGCTGTGCCCTCGGCAAACTGGGCAAAGTCAGGCGCGGCGGTCAGGCCTTCACGCTTGGGATGCATGCCGGCATCCAGAACAACGGACCTGTTTTTAGACCGCAATAAATACGAGTTGGCACCAATCTCAACCCCCCGAGTCATGCTCACAAATTCCATACACTTCTGAATATGCCTGTCTTCGGCAACATGGCACGCATTAAAAAGTGATTGGTCTCAATGAGGTGTTATTAAAAGTCGGTGAGGTTCAAGCGGCAGCACCCAGGGCGCTTGAATTCTAAAGCCCAGTCCGAAGGGCTGGGTAATGTTGGAGGAAATTTTGCGGGCTGAAAGTCCGCCATTCTTTGGCGAAGAGATCTGATCTACACCCTCCCTCCAACAACAATTTCCCGAATTAAATCCGGCCCCTGATAGATGAAACCCGTGTAAATTTGCACAAGGCTAGCGCCGGCTTCAAATTTTTGTTTGGCCGAGGCTGCGTCCATGACCCCGCCTGAGGCAATGACCGGGAGCGAAGTGGCACTTGTGATTTTGCGGGTGAGGAATGTGGAGCGATCCAGCAGGGGTGCGCCGCTCAGGCCACCTTGTTGATCTGCGGCTTTTGGCAAGCTCGAGTGATCGAGGGTTGTGTTTGTGGCAATGATTCCCGCCAGCCCGAGGTTTTCTGCCAGCCCGGCAATCTCCACGGCGGCATCATCCGGGAGGTCCGGGGCAATTTTCACAAGCACCGGCTTGTCCGGCATGGCCTCACGCACCACGGAGAGAATTTCCTTCAGTCGCGAGATTTCCTGAAGGTCCCGCAGACCCGGAGTGTTTGGTGAACTCACATTCACCACGAAATAATCGCCGTAGGGTTTCAGCGCTTGAAGGCTGGCCTTATAGTCCGCTGATGCCTCATCCAGGGGGGTCACTTTGGATTTTCCGATGTTGATTCCCACAGGGATTTTTGGCCATCGGCCTGACGAGCGAACCCGTTGAAGCCGCGCGGCAACAGCCTGCGCTCCATCATTGTTGAATCCCATGCGATTGATAAGCGCCTTTTGGGGTGGGTATCGGAAGGCCCGGGGCTTCGGGTTGCCCGGTTGGGCGAGGGCGGTGATTGTGCCAAGTTCCATGAAACCAAACCCCAGCGCTCCCCATGCCCCAAGTGCCTCGGCATTTTTGTCCATGCCGGCGGCAAGACCCACGGGGTTGGGAAAGGTCAGCCCAAAAGCCTTCACACGGGAGTCGGGGAGGGGACCGGAAAACATCAATCGCAAAAGAGCGGGTGGCATGACCGCCAGCGTGTGAATTGCAAAATTGTGAGCCGTTTCCGCATCAAGGCGGAAGAAGAGCGGGCGGAGGAGGCTGGTGTAGAGTGACATTATTTTCCAATGCAAAAGGTCGAAAAAATGGCACCGAGAATTTCCTCGGTGTCAGCGAGCCCGAGGATTTCCCCGATGGCATCCAGGGCGGATCGCAGGCCGGTTGCAGCAAACTCGGGCGAATTTCCACATTCCAATTCGGCGGCGGCTTCCTGAAGAGATTTTTGGGCGATATGCAGGCAGGCCTGATGACGCGCATTGATGGCAAGGGCCGCCGGCCGGCGGGGCGTGCCACAGCCTTTTTGCACAAGGAGTGCAATCAAGTCCTCCATGCCTGCTCCCGTCGCACAGGAAATAGCAACCATGTTTGAGGGAAGGTTTTCCAAAGGAGACTGCAAGAGATCGCATTTGTTAAGCGCCACGATATCGTTTGCTGCCACATCCGCCGGCAAAGGCTCCGACGTGACATCCACCACATGAAGCAGGAGGTCAGCAGAATGAATGGCCTCGCGGGCTCTTGCCACGCCGATCTGTTCGATGGGGTCCCCGGTTTCACGAAGCCCGGCCGTGTCCGTGATGCGGAACGGAAATCCTCCAAGGTTCGCCATTTCTTCGATGGTGTCACGTGTGGTCCCGGGAGTGGCGGTCACAATCGATCGATCGCACCCAAGCAGTTGATTCATTAAACTGGATTTCCCGGCATTGGGCAAACCGCAGATCACCACACGAAGACCCTCGCGCAGGATGCGGCCCGTGCCCGCCGTGGAAAGCAGGGCGTCAATTTCGTCAGTCGCTGACCGAATCCGATCAACAAAATCGCGCCCGGTCGCCGGGTCAATTTCCTCATCAGGAAAATCTATCCATGCTTCGACATTGGCCACCAGCCCGAGTAACCGGCTTCGCAAGTCGGACATCTCACGTCCCAGACGTCCCCCAAGTTGCTCCTCCGCGGCAGCAAGTGCCACCGGCGTTCTCGCCCGAATGATATCCATCACGGCCTCGGCCTGGGTCAGATCCATTTTTCCGTTCAGAAACGCCCGCCGGGTAAACTCCCCGGGGTCCGCTGACCGCGCCCCCAGTTCCATCACAGCTTCCAACACAGCAGCCGAAACCAGAAGTCCGCCATGACATTGGATCTCCAGCATGTCCTCTCCCGTGTAGCTTTGAGGGCCGGGGAAAACCACGGCAAGCCCCGAGTCCACGGGCTGATTGTTTTTCACGATCTGACAAAACCGCATTTTGCGCGGTGTCTCCCAAAGAGCCTGCCCCCGGACAAGAAGGAGGTCGGATGCAATCATCCGGGCATCCGGGCCGGACACGCGTACGACCGCCACGGCCCCCTCGCCGGGAGCCGTGGAAATCGCTGCAATCGTATCACAAATCAACACAGCCCAACAAAATCCCTTGCCGGGGCGGGGGGGGCAAGGGAAATTGATCTCATGAAATTTTTCTTTGCCGCCATGGCACTCCTTTT
>JBGSVX010000611.1:0-2698 GCA_041752795.1 Terrimicrobiaceae bacterium | reverse complement strand
GCCCGCGTTTTGGCCCCGGGAGGAGCCGCATCCAACTCCTCATTGGCCCGCCTCAAATCCCGCGAGGCCTCCTCCATCAAGGCTCTCTGACGTTCCAGAAAGGCTTCATCAAGGCCTGTTTGAATGTCATTCGCGCCCAGGTCTCTGCGCACGTCCTCGCTTTCGGCCCGCATCTGATCGACCCCCTTTGCATCCGTTGGAGGCGGGAGAGGCGGTGCTTTGCGTGCCTCTTCAAGTGCCTCCCGGTTGTTTAGAACCGCCGTGAGAGAATCCACCGCCGCTGCATAATTCCGGGATGCGGACGATAGGTCCGCCTTGAGGTCATCGAGCCGCGTGAGAGGGACTCCCGCCGCTGACAAATCCGCAGTGAGTTTCGCGGGGTCAAATGCCTTTTCTGCCGCTGTGGCGTCCGCAAGGCGCGCCTTGGCCCACTCGAGTTGGGTCGCTGCATCCGGCTCGGGCTGCGGAGCAACGGACTGGGTGGCCTCTTTTAACAGAGCTTTGACATCCTGCCCCGAAGCATTCCCCACCCAAAGCAACGGGAGGATTCCGCAGACGGCAAATCGGCGCAGGCAGGGAAATTTCATCGTGGCAGATTCCCGATTTCTTCAAGCACCGCTTGGTTCAAACGAATTCCAGCCTCAAAGTTTTCCAGTGGGAAGTTTTCATTCGGGGAATGCGCGCGGCAGTCGGGGGAAGCAAGCGCCAGGAGCAAAACCTCTGCTCCAAGGATTTGTTGGAACGTGCCAAGGATCGGGATCGATCCGCCCTCGCGCAGAAGTGCGGTTTCTTTTCCGAACGTCCGGCTCAGGGCCTGCCGGGCGGCATGTCCGTACAAGGAATTGGGGTCCGTGTAATAGGGTTCGCCATGGTGACCCCGGATAATTTCCAAATGCACTCCCGGCGGGCAGTGTTTCTTGAGGTGGTCCATGACCAAATTTTGAATCTCCTCGGGGTCCTGATGAGGGACCAAGCGGAAGGTGAGTTTGGCAAAGGCTTCTTTGGGCAACACGGTTTTGGTTCCTTCGCCCTGATATCCACCGCCAATTCCATTCACCTCGGCCGTGGGGCGTGCTCCAATCCGATCAATTGCCGAATACCCAGACTCGCCGGTGAGTTCCGGAACCCCGGAAAGTTCGCGGATGTCTTCCTCCCGCACCGGAAGGGCCTCCGAGGCCTGCACTTCCCAGTCAAACATGGGCCGAACATCATCGTAAAATCCCTCGACCGCGACATGGCCCTTCTCATCGTGCAGGCTCGCAATCAAACGCGCGACGACAGTTGCCGGGTTGGCGACCGCTCCGCCAAACACGCCGGAATGCAAATCATGCGATGGACCACTCACACGGATTTCCAAACTCGTGATGCCTCGCAGTGAAAAGGTGAGGGTGGGGTGCCCGTGCACGACCATGCCCGTGTCCGAAATCACAATCACATCGCAGGCGAGTTCTTGTTTTAGTTTGGACGTGAGAGCTCCCAAATTCGGGCTCCCGATTTCTTCCTCCCCTTCGATCAGAAAAATCACATTCACCGGGAGGTTGCCCTTCTCTGCTAGCGTTTGCTCCACTCCCAGAAGATGTGCCAAAATTTGACCCTTGTTGTCCGTGGCTCCCCTCGCAAAAATTTTGCCATCGCGGATGTCCGGCTCAAAGGGTGGCGTGGTCCACTCCTCAAGAGGTTCCGGCGGCTGCACATCGTAGTGCCCATAAATGAGCACGGTGCGCTTGGCGGAATCCTTTGGCGTTTCTGCCACCACACACGGACATCCCCCGGTTTCTTCCATGCGCGCAGAAAGCCCCGCTTTTTCGCAACGACCGCGCAGCCACTCCGCACAGGCCCGCATATCACCCGCATGATCGTGCTGAGTCGATACACTCGGAAACCTCAAAAACCCCAACAAATCGTCAATAGCAGCCTGGTTCATCGTTTCATGTGTTGGAAAGTGGTCCTGCTGAATAACCCATTCAGCCAACCGGATCAAGTCCCGGCAGGCGTGAGGCCCTAATTATCAATAGCTTGTGGATGACTGAATTGAAAAAGCCCTATTAATTGTGGTTTTTGTTTGCAGCCCAAAGACGCGCCCTTCATCCTCACCCACTACTTTATCGGACCCCGTATGTATCTTCAATCCTTGGAAATGATTGGCTTCAAGTCGTTCGCGCTGCGCACGATCCTCACGTTTCATCGTGGAGTGACGGCAGTTGTTGGTCCGAACGGCTGTGGGAAATCCAATGTGTTGGATGCGATTCGTTGGGTGCTTGGCGAGCAATCGGCCAAGGCGCTTCGTGGCGGGGAAATGGCGGATGTGATTTTTGGTGGCACGGACAGCCGTGGCGCTCTGGGCATGGCGGAGGTTTCCATGACCTTTGCCGAGTGTGAAAAGGAACTTGGGGTCGAGTGGAACGAGGTGCGAATCACGCGCCGGGTTCATCGAGACGGGAAGAGCGAATATTTTCTCAACAAAGCGCCCTGTCGGCTCAAAGACATCCACGAACTCTTCATGGATACGGGCGTGGGACGCAGTGCGTATTCGATCATGGAGCAGGGGAAGATTGACCTGATCCTGAGCAGCCGGCCGGAAGACCGACGGGCCATTTTTGAAGAAGCGGCCGGGATTACAAAATACAAGGCCCAAAAGAAGGAAGCCCTCCGCAAGTTGGAATACACGGAAGCCAACCTTCTCCGCGTGCAGGATATC
>JBGSVX010000610.1:0-2715 GCA_041752795.1 Terrimicrobiaceae bacterium | reverse complement strand
GAGGCCCAAAACCAATTCCATCCAAATCCGCGTGCGCACTTTCGGGCTTCGGATTGGGGACGTGGACGAAAAAAACAGCCGCCAGAACAGGTAGGGGGTGTAGAAGAGTCCGAAGTTCAGTTCAAGGAAGGCCGCGAGTTGGCGTTTCCAGCGCGGGCAGGTGGTGTCCACGAACGGCCAGAGTTCGATGTCTTTCTCGGTGGCGAGGTGGGCGTGGTGTTTTTGATGCAGGGCACGATACAGCGTGAAGCTGGTCAGACTGAACGTCCCCATAATGATTCCATCAATCTCATTGAGGATTTTGTTTTTTCGAAGCAGCCCGTGCGCGGCCTCATGAAAGGCGATGAGGTAACCATGCATGAAATGACTCACCAGCAGGACCAGCGGAATCACGAGCCAGATCCAACCTTTGTAAATACTGAAAGCGAGCACTCCCTGCGTCGAAAAAAAGCCCACAGCAATCAAAGCAAACGCCGCCTTGGTTGGCCACGGGGAAGAATACGATTCTTCTGTGACAGTTGTCATTTTTGAAGTGGTGTTGATTTTGGTCCTTTGGTTTCGTTCTCTGGGTTTTGCCCGGCTTCCTCAAGGACAGACCGTAGATGACTGTCCAGTTGACGGATGTCCTCTTCGCTGACCAAGGGCCGGCGATAGAGCCAGACAACCTCCAGAGAGCCATCATACTCGGTCAACTCGCATGCGATGTCAAAGCGGGATGTTCCGGTTGAGATGGTCCTGAGCCGTGTGGAAATGCCGGGAAGTTCAATGTCGGGAACCGGGTGATTCTGAAACGCAAAGCGCACATCAAAAATTTGGTGCCGGCCGGGGGGCTGGGATTCACGGAGTGAGGTGGCAAGTTCTGCGAAGGGCATCGCATGGGCAAAATCTTCGATCTGGGCCGCATGGTTTGCTGCGAGGGTCGCGGAAAAAATTTTATCGGCTTCGAGCTGCAGGCGAATGGGCACCACGCCGGCAAAATACCCCATCGTGTCCCGCGTCTTTGTGCCCGCCCGATTGGCATGAGGCACTCCCAGCACGATGTCTGTGGTGCCTTTCCAACGAAACAGGGCGATCTGAAAGGCGGTGAGCAGGAGACTGAAGGGGGTCACCTCTGATTGTTTTGCGGTCGTGCGGGCTGCGGCCACGACCGCGGCAGGCACGGACGTCACCGATTTGCAAAGGGCCGGGATTTCGCCTGTGGCAGGGGGCTGGGCAAACAAGGGTTGTGATCCCTGCAATCGGGTTTTCCAATAGGCAGACAAACGGTCCGTTTCGGATTGTTGCCAGCGTGCCTTTTCTTGGGCGGCCCATGCGGCATACGTCAGGCCCGGAGCAGGCAGGCCATCACGCACGCCACGAATCTGAGAGAAGGCCCGACCGGATTGTTTGAGAGCGAGAATATACGCCGCAGAAAAATCTTCGACAAAAACCCCGAGGGTCCACCCATCGGCAATGGCATGATGAAATACCAGGGCCAGGACATGATGGTTCGAGGTGACACGCAGCATCTCCACCCGGAAGAGAGGACCCCGCACCATGTCGAATGGACGCGAAAAAATTTCGGTCAGATGGGCATCCAATGAACTCCCCGGCCCCACATCCCGGCAGCACATGGTGGTCTCGATCGTGGCAAAGACGATTTGTGCGGCTTTGTCCTGACCGGAGAGAAACGACGTTCTGAGCGCTTCCTGACGTTGCACCACCGCGCGGAGAGCCTCCTCGCAGAGGTCAAACGCAATGTCCCCCCGGATCTCAATCGTGGCACAAATGTGATTTGCCGGATCACCGGGAGGAACCGGCGAATTTTCCCAAAGCTCCCGCTGGGTCAGGCTCAGCGGCAGCAAGCGGGCCTCACCATTGGCGAGGCAGGCTTTGAGACGAAGGCGGGGATCTTGGATTGGATTGCTCATAGTTTGAACCGGAGTCCACGGTCATGGCCGGAGAGCCAGCAAACATGCCGGGGGCGGATCATCGTTCACATCCTGCCTAGCAATGTCCATTCCAGAAACCCGGGTTTTCTCTTTTACGGAGGCTCCCCACTGTGTGATAGTAGGGTTTCACCCCATGAAAACAAAAAAAGTGATTGAGGCGGCAAGGCGGCTTTCGAAACATTTCCGGGTCAAAGATGGAAAGAATTTCCGTCTGAAAGATGTGGATCCGGGGGACACATTGGATTTTAAAGACACGGACAAGGCCCGTGCCAAGGAGGCTTTGCAGACCGGGGTGCAGGCTTTGGCGGAATTGCAGGACAAACTCTATGCACAGGACCGCTGGTCGGTGCTGTTGGTATTTCAGGCACTGGATGCCGCCGGCAAAGACGGAACCATCAAACATGTGATGTCCGGCATCAACCCGCAAGGATGTCAGGTGTCCTCATTCAAAGCCCCCACAAGCGAAGACCTTGATCATGATTTCCTGTGGCGCTGCATGACACGACTTCCAGAACGAGGGCGAATCGGCATTTTCAACCGGAGCTACTACGAGGAAACTCTCGTCGTGCGCGTGCATCCGGAATTCCTCGCCGGCCAAAAACTCCCGGAAACGTGCGTGACCAAAAACATCTGGGAAGAACGATTTGAGGACATTCGGTCCTTCGAACGTTACCTGACCCGCAATGGAACGATCGTTCTAAAATTTTTCCTTCATGTCTCGAAAAAGGAACAGCAAAAGCGGTTCCTTGAAAGGATCGAACTGACTGAAAAAAACTGGAAGTTT
>JBGSVX010000609.1:0-3944 GCA_041752795.1 Terrimicrobiaceae bacterium | reverse complement strand
GAAGTGACGGAGATCAATTGATTGGCGACAAGCTTGCGAATTGCTTCGAAAACGATATTGATCCCATCTGATCCTTTTCGGACATTTGCTCCGCCACGGAGTTGTGGCCCAAGTGTGAGAAGGGAAAGATCATCTAAAAATTGCGCTGATATCGAGTTTTTCGGGAGTCCCATGAGCAGAGAAGATGCACACCCATTCAAAGCCAAGCAAAGATTACCCAAATGCTCCGTCATCGATTTCGGAATAATTCCGGATTCTTCCATGACTTTGCAACGAGTGGCATGGGTCTCCGAGGAGTAGAAAGATTTTTGGCTGATTCCTAAAAGCAGTCGGTAATTTCCCAGGAGAGTCGGGCGCTTTTCCAAGAGGCAGGGAACGGCATACATCAATTCCCCACGAATGCCCATTTGAGCAAGCATGGATAGTCCTGCCGGATCAGCAAATTCCGTGAGTTCCCTGTCAATGGTTTGCACCGGAACACGTCCAACAACCTCCAAAAGGGAATTCTGCAAAATCGAGCCCCTCAAACGAAGGAGTGCTTCGGCAAACTCAATCTGGGCATTTGGTTCAGGCAGCTTGAATTTCATGAAAGTAAGTTTGAGCCAGACGCTTGTAGGCGATTTGAACGTATGCAGGATTTAGTTCAATTCCAACATATCGTCGCCCCATTTTATCACTCACAACTCCAACAGTTCCTGACCCAAAGAAAGGATCCAACACACAGTCGCCGCCTCGAGTGGAAGAGGCGATACATGGCTCAACAAGGGCCTGTGGAAAGGTTGCAAAGTGGGCTTCTTTGAATGGCTCCGTATTGATGTTCCAAACACTGCGCCGATTCCTTTGGCCCTTCCCATCATCTCTGGGTTCCATGACGGCTTCGTGATTGTAATAATACGATTCACTTTTTGTGAACATGAACAAATACTCATGAGACCGGGTGGGACGGTCCTTGACGCTCTCGGGCATTGCGTTTGGTTTGTTCCAAACAATATCGGACCGGAGAAACCATCCATCCTGTTGCAGAGCAAGTGCGAGCCTCCACGGTATGCCGATAAGGTCTTTGGGTTTGAGACCTTCGGGAGTGTCTGGACGAATGGACATGGCCCTGGCCGGATTTTTTTTGTCGGGTGCCCTCCAACCGCGGTTTCCACTGGTATATCCATCGCCAATGTTTAACCAAAAGACTCCGTCCTCCTTCAAAACTCTGCGAACCTCGCGAAAAATGGCAACGAGGCTGTTGATAAATTGTTGAAGTGAATTTTCATGACCAATTTGACCTTCAACATTGTAGTCCCGAAGACCCCAATAAGGAGGAGAGGTCACCACACATTGAAAACTGCTTGATGGAAGTCGGGAAAGGACTCTCAATGCGTCCCCTCTCAAAATGGTGGATTGTTGAATGGCAATCGCCGGAACCATGTCGTCAGTTGTTTCCCGAACAACCGGCGAATTGGTTGCATTTTTTAAACACTCAACGAGACCTCCCGAAGTCACTTTGACTACATTTTTTCGAGAGACTTTCGGGTATTTTTTCGAACGATCAGACATAGGAATCCAAGAGTGCCTTCAGGGTTTGGAGAATCGACTTACGCGACTCTGAACCCAGGGCCGCCAGTGATCGGGTCGAGTATCTCGCCTCCTCGAACTTGGAACGCAGGAGGGAAATATTTTGGGTGAGTTCATCAGGAAGTTGGGCTTCGTCGCGATCCTGCAATGCAATCACCAGGAGGTCATGGGCTTTGGTGAGAAACTCGGAATCTTGAACTGAGGAATCGTCCAAGGCGTTGAGGGAGGCCCTCAGGGACCTGAGTTTGCGCGAGCGGGCTGCGGAGGCCGAGGCAGAATACCGCCGGATGGAAAGCACCACAAGCGCAAGGGTCCAGAGAGTGCCAAACACGATTCCTGCAACAACAAACCCTTTGGACCACGCCACAGGTTCAAAGGAACCGGGAGCAAAGTTGCGCTTCAAATCCCCCGATGTTTTTGCTATTGCCGGGGACGGACTCGGACTACCGGGAGCATTGGCGGGAGTGACCGCAGCAACGGCATTGGCGGATTGCTGACTGCTCCCGGCCGCAGTCACCGCGACTGGTGCCCCTTCCAAGGTCACGTATTTTTCTTTTGCAGGGTCAAAAAAACTGAAGCTGACGGCAGGAGTTGCGTTTTGATCCTTTCGTGCGACAAGAGTGAAGGAATAGGTTTTGGTTCCATTGAAACCAATGGGATCCGTCGGGCTGGGTTGAAAGTCCTCCGAGGGATCATAGACTTTCCATCCATCGTTTTCTTCAAGCGTGGGAGGTCCCATCGCTTCAAAATTTCCACGGCCTGAAACATCAACTTTGAGTGTGATTGGTTCGCCGGGGCCGGCTTTGGCAGGACTGGCAGTGGTCTGAATTTTGAACTCACCGACCGCGCCGGCAAAGTCTGAGGGCTTGCCCTCGCGCGGAAGAGGCTTCACATCCAACGAAGCACCCTCGGTTTGGATTTCAATTTCTCTCACATCGGACATCCCGAAATTTTGAAGCATATTTCCAAACATCGAGTTGGAATGAGGCATCTGAACCGGAACCTGAACCCGCGCAGCAACTGCCGCAGGCGGAATTTCCAAAGTGCCGGCTTTGGCAGGTGTGATGGCCGTGCGATAAATCACGCAGGCATATTCCGTGCCATCAACATCTCTTGCGACTTGAGTCGGTTTGGCCGTTTGGCTGACCGTAAACCCCTCGCCCGAAAACACCGGACGTTCACTGAACTGCGCCGGATAATTGGCATCCACATTGAATCGGAGATCGACGGGAACAAACTCCCCGACATAAGCGGTCTTTTTTGGCACAACCAACTCCCCAAAGTAGTCCTTCGCTTCGCGATCCGTGGAGGGGTCCGGCGCATCGTTCGGGTCCTGAGGGTCAGGTGGAGGAGGAACGATTCCCTGCCCACTGCCTTGTCCCAAACCCTGACCAAGACCCTGACCCGTTCCTTGCTGAGGAATGGGAATGGCCGGGAGAACGGGCATGCTGCCGCCACCTCCAGGCACAACCTGCAACTTTTGAGGTGGCGTCTGCAACACCTTGCCATCAAGACGCACTTTGAGCGCGGGAATCGTGAACTCTCCCGTCCGGGTCGGAACGAACACATACGTTTGAACCGTCGTGACCTGCATTCCAAATTTTGGAAGTGCCATTTGCATTTGAAATTGCTGCTGGTTTCCGGTCAGAGCCAACCCCTCCACCTCAGGTTTTTCCAAGACGCGGGCCTGACTTCCCCCTTTTGATTTGATACGCAGTTCGACCGGTTGGCCCACACGCACGGTCTTCGCCGACATCTCAACTTCAAGCGTTTGAGCATGGACAGTGAATGCCGGGAGAATTTGCAAAACAACTCCAGCAAGAAGTGCATAAAAATGGGATGTTTTCTGATGTTGGATCATGGTTTTACCAATCCTTGAAGGTTTGCTCTTGGGTTGCGGATCTCATTAATGGCACGCGATCCTCGTCTGCGCGAAGAGAATTCAACAGGGCACGGGCCTGACCCTCGCTCATTTCTCCGTCTTTTTCCTCGGCTTCCATCGCGGCAGCGGCCTCCTCAGGCCCCTCCTCACCCATGGACTTTATCTCCCCTTCCTTTTTTTCGCCAGGAGTTGGCGTAGGAACAGGCTGCTGTTTGGAATCTTGATCTCGGTTTCCCGGGGATTGCTGGGATGGCTTCTGTTGATCGTCCTGCTTCTGCTGATCATCCTGCTTCTGCTGGTCATCCTGCTTCTGTTGATCGTCCTGCCTCTGTTGATCATCCTGCTTCTGCTGATCGTCCTGCTTCTGCTGATCGTCCTGCTTCTGCTGATCGTCCTGCTTCTGTTGATCGTCCTGCTTCTGTTGATCATCCTGCTTCTGCTGATCGTCCTGCTTCTGCTGATCATCCTGCTTCTGTTGATCGTCCTTCTTCTGTTG
>JBGSVX010000608.1:0-2469 GCA_041752795.1 Terrimicrobiaceae bacterium | reverse complement strand
AGCTCACGTGCGAGCAACTGACGGGGCGTAGATGCGAGCTGAGGCACCGAAAGCCCATCTTTAAGGCAATAAAGCACGAGGGCTTTGCCTGGACGGCGCTCCACCCTTATTGGATGTGTCGCGGTACGTCTTTCGTCTGCGGCTCTCGCTCTGCGTCACATCCTCAATTCTTCCTCATTTAAGGCTTATCGGGTGTCGGGAAACCCTCGTGGGACCGCCCTTCCTTGAATCCCTTGGCTGCGACCCCACCAGGATCTGTGTGACAGGTGACGATGCCATCGAAGTGGCTTGGAATGCACGCCCGCCCATCATCGGCGAAGCGCTGGGCGTCAACATCCGCCAGGAGCCTTACTACTCCGGTGTTGGTGGCACTGCCGTGGCTCTCCTTGTCGCTGTCATTCGGCGCTTCGCCTCACGGTATCAACCCCGGCTCCTCCCGGTGCCAATTTCTTTGCATGGGCCCAACGACAGACAAGGAATTCAAGTTCTTCTGGGTGCGTGCGGTTCCAGTCAGGAGGACTACCCCGGGACTCTTGACCAGGTTTTGGTGAATATCCGCGCCAGTCGGCTTCTGCTCACTGGCAGCTACCATGCTGCTGTCTTTGCTCTCTCGCAGGGTGTGCCAGTGGTCGCCGTCGCAAACTCCCTGCATTACCGGCAGAAAATGGTTGGCCTGGCCCACCAGTTTGGCGACAAAGGTTGCCACGTTGTTGGTCTTTCCGAACCGCATCCCTCGGAGCGCATCGAAGCTGCCATGGAAGAATTGTGGCATGTCGCTGAGTCCCTTCGCCCCACTCTCTTGGCATGTGCTGAAAGTCAAATCGAGGCTGGACTCAGAGCCTATTCAGCCATCACCACCGTGGCATGAAGAACAGACGATGTGGTCGGAGGATGAAGAGAAAAACAGCGGTCTAAAGCAAAAATAATTAAATACTCGGACTGACAACTATCCTGATGGCTTTCAGTTCCTCCGAAATTTTTGCATGCACCTCCTTGAGCGAGGCGGCTTGGACATCCAGCAATTGGCACTGTTTCGCATGGATCGCTTTCGCCTGCCTCAGGGACCGCCATGCGAAAAAACACATTGCGCAAGAGCCAAGGAGAAGGAGAACCGGAAGCCAATGTGTCATTGCCCGAATGTCATACACTCGAATGCCGGGGCGGGGGAGTCAGATTTCGAATCCCAAAGGGATTTTTTCTGAGAGCCGGCGGTTGGAGTCTGCGAAGTGTTTGCGCAATGCGGATTCAAGGAATGGAGGTAGAGCAACGCAGGAACCGTCTTTTCGCATTCTCCATTGATTTTCCCCGATGGAAAGTTGGTTTGTGCGTTTGCTCTGAGTCTCCCGCCCGGTTTCCTCCCCCAAAAGATATGGCACTCCCAAAAAGTTTGTGATTTCTCCCAACATCGCAGTCTGGTCATCCGCCAGTCTTTCCATGGGAACCATTAGAAGATTATTGGAACCGAACACCCCGGAAAATGTCTTGTGAACCAGGTCGAAGTCCAGCCATGCAAATTCGTTTCGATTCATCCCGCCCATGACGATTTTTTTCATGCGCAGGTCAAAGTCCGCCTGACAAAAATCTGGAAACGCGATGGAGCTTTCTGCGTAGCGGGATGCCAGCCACTGATCCTGACGCCGGATGCCAATGATGATTTTCATTGGAGGTTGGGTGCTTGGAAGTTGATTCGCGATCACCGCCAATTTTTCGCCAATTTCCTCGGGGTTCACCGGCGTGCCTCTCCAGATGGGGCCACGGCCAAGGGAAATATTTTCGTTTGAGATTAACACGTTCTTTTTTGGGGATGCGTTCTCTGCCTCGTTTAATACCTGCAACAGATGGAACAGGAAATTCTCTTGGAAGTCGGTATTTCCAGAGTGAACAAACCTTTTCAGGCTCCGAATCATTTCGGTGCCAACCGGCCCAGACCGAATTCGGAAAAAGTCATAACCCGGAAGACGGGGAAAAATCCAAGTTTGCAGATAGGTTGTTGCAGTTTTCGGAAGGCCGATGTGGAGGACGAGCATGGAACCTGAAATCGATGGAAGGATTTGTCCAATAAAACAAGCTTTTAGCATGGCGGGAATTTCGAGAACACAATGAGATTGCGAGTCCCGGAAGATCGGCGATAGTGGATTCATGATCATCGGCATCCCTAAAGAGATCAAACAACAGGAATTTCGTGTCGCGTTGCTTCCCTCCGCGGCGTATCAGCTTATCAAGCGGGGACACCGGGTCCTTGTGGAGGCAGGTGCGGGCGCCGGCATCGGATTTTTTGATGATGATTATCGGGCAGCCGGTGCGGAAGTTGTTGCCACCCATGAAGAAGCTTTTGCGGTGGACATGGTGGTCAAAGTCAAAGAACCACTCCCATCGGAAATCCCCCTTCTGAGGCCGGGCCAGATTTTGTTCACGTATTTGCACCTCGCAGCAAACCGGGAACTCACAGAAGGCCTGGTTGCATCCGGT
>JBGSVX010000607.1:0-1550 GCA_041752795.1 Terrimicrobiaceae bacterium | reverse complement strand
CCGCAACCTGCGCATCGATTGGAAATCCGCGTTCCTCCCCATCAAATCCTTCTCAAAACCCTGACGACTTTGTAGTGCCTTTGCAGAGACCCCCTTGGTTTTATGCGGCTTCCACGACTTCCATAAGAAACTTGGGTTAAGCTGGCGCATACCGGCCCATGGCGGCGTTTTGCAATTATTGTGGAAGGTTCATCCTCCAAACCGGCCCTGACGAGGACCCTCCAGCGGAGGTTGAATTTGATCAGGAAGCGACTCCATGCAGGCTATCCGCGTCGGATCTTTGAGCCGGCGAAGAGGATGGTGATGCGATAGACTTTTCGGATGATGGTTTCGATGGCGCCGGTTTGGAGATCAACGCGGGACGGGATTTGTTGGTGCTGGATGTCCACGCTGGCGCAGAAACCCCGTTCGGAAAACACATCAATTAGAATCGTCAGTGCCACGGGATCATCAAATAGCGCGTCCTCGGTATTGATCATGGCACGCCCACTGACCGCATACCTCGATATAATCGGCATCATTTTTGTCTGAATAAAATCAATGACCGTTTGTAACAATTCCGGGTTCTGAACCTGGTAGCCATCGAGTCGGTTAACCAATTCCTGACGGGCATTGCGGATAATCTCCACGGCGAGGGGGATATGACGCAGTGTGTCATAGGTCCGGGGATCCAATTCGAGGGAGCTTTGGTATTCCAGTTCGCGCAGAATGTTATCCTGGACGACTTCAATCGGTGCCTGGGCATTGATGAAGTGGTAGTGGAAAATTTTTCTGAGTGAATCGAGTGCATCGTAGGTTTTTTCTTTGAACGTGCGGTATCGGTTGCGGGCGAGTTCGGGGTCAAAGTCGGTGGCCCGCTCCTCCTGGAGTTCGCCAATTCCCGATTGACGGACTTCCACGTTGTGGGCAAGAGCCTCGCGCCCGCGTTTGAGTTGACGTGCGATGCTCTCATTTTCATCCACAAACAGCAGAATGATGTGAAAGGTCGGTTGCTTGAAGTGGTGCGCCTGTGGGGAGTGGAAGAACTCCCGGCGAAGGGTGATCATCTGATCATAAAGCATCTTGAGGCATTCGACCTGAACCTTCGTGCGCGGAAATCCATCAAGGATCGTGCTGTCTCCGTATTCCGGTTTCAGAAGTTCCTGCAACAACAACCGGAGCACCTCCTCGTCACCCACCATATTGCCACAGGCCTTGACCTTTTGGGCCTCCGGGGAATCCAGGAGTTGGCTGATCACAATCGGCTTCGAGGAAATCCCCCGCACTGACCTGATAAATTCCGTGTTGGTTCCCTTTCCTGCGCCAGGCGCTCCTCCGAGCAGGATGAGTTCCTTCGGAAAGTGCAAATTCTCACGGCCCAAATCCGCCTCCAACTGCTTCCAGACGCGGGTAAAAATCAGTTGGGCATCCTTGATTTCAAGGTCGGGAGACGGTCGTTTGGGCTGCTGGGGACTGAGATTCATCCCCCACTTAAACACAAAGCACCCAACTCCAAAACTGGAAAAATTTCCAGGACTGAAAAATGGGTGGCTTTCCGATGAGTGGCGAAA
>JBGSVX010000606.1:0-6675 GCA_041752795.1 Terrimicrobiaceae bacterium | reverse complement strand
CTGGCGCGAAGGCTTTTGTGAAACCGAGATTGAGGGTGGCCGTCTCCAGTTGCGCCTGGGCGGCCGCCGTGCTTGCCATCGCCGCGAGGTAGTTGTCCTGGGCATCCTGCAAGTCCTGAAGGTCATTCACCCTTTTTTCGTAGAGGGCGGTCTGACGATCCAGCGCCTGTTTGGCCTGAACCTGCGCGGCCTCTGACTGCTTGAGCGAGGCCCCCGCGCGGTCCACGGCTGCCTGATACGTGGACGGATCAATTTCAAAAAGCAGATCACCTTTTTTCACCGGTTGATTGTCCACGATCGGAATATTGATCACCGGGCCGTCCACACGCGGGGCAATGCCCACCACATTGGCCCGCACCTGCGCATCACGGGTCCACGGTTTTGTTGTGTAACGCCAATACATGACCACCGAAAGCCCCAGCGCCGCAACAACTGCGGTCAGCGTGACCAAAACTTTGCGGGAGGGAGTTTTCATGGGGTAAGTATCAATCCCGCAAGGCACCCGAAAATGACCGCCAAGGCCACAAAAAAGAGCGGCAGGTTCCAGACCTGCCGGGTCCATCCCGTGCGCTCCATCACGGCCACAACTCCCCACGCGAGGACAAACCCAATCGTGCCGATCACCATTCCCCATGGCATAAGAAAATCGCCGAACCGGAATTCGGGGATCGCAAAATTTTGCAGCATGGCCGGAGTCACAATCGCTCTTGTCTCATGAAGAGTTCCCTCCTGCCAAGAGCGGAATGATCCAAGGGCGACGCGAAAGAATCAGAGAGTTGATCGCATCGGCGGGGAAAATGTTTTCGGGCCTGCCATTTCGAATCCATTCGGATCCTGCGGGAAAACCTTCAAGCCGCATGCGATTCCAGCTACGAGGAGCCCAGCCACAGTGAGAATCAAGTAAATCACTTGAAAGCTGGAGACGGTTTGTCCGGCATGAGAGACGATGGCCACGGCGACAGCCACACCAATGGCTCCCCCGAGTTGCCGCAAGGCCGTGTTCACGGCACCTCCTATCCCAAAGTGATCGGAGGATAGTCCCGCAAGGGCTTGCGAAGTCAGGTTTGGAAGCACCATCCCGATGGCCAGGCCGGCAAGAATTTGTCCTGGGAGCCAGGAAACAAAGTAATCGGGTTGGGCCGAAACCCGCAGCAAATACCAAATCTGGGAGACAGCAAAAAGCAGCCCCCCGGCAATGAGAAGCGGACGTTGCCCGAAATGTGTTGCGAGGCGCCCGGACAAGATGGCGGAGGGAATGACCAACAATGGCCCCGGCATTGCTGCAAGGCCAGCAAGGCTCTGTGAAAATTGCCAGACTCCGGTCATGAAAAGGAAAAAGGAGAGAAACATCATTCCAAAGGCCGACCCAAAAACTAATGTGGCCACGTTTGCAAGGAGCACATTCCGGTTTTGAAAAATCGAAAAGTCGCGGGAAGCCACAGGATGTTTCCTGACCCAAATGACCAGGGCCGCAAGCAGGATCGTTCCGCACAGAAGTGTTGTTAAGGTCGTCAACACAGATGCCTCCGAGGACCGCACAATGCCCGCGCAAACGGCCCCTACTCCGAGGATCAGGATCAAACTGCCAAAAGCATCCGGTGAGGTTTGGGAGAGGTGGAATTGTGATGACGCAAGTGTGCGCTTGGCATACCACCATCCCGCCAATCCCACCGGAACATTGATCCAGAAAATCGCCGTCCACGAGGTGAGGTCAACCAGCCAGGAGCCCACGCCGGGACCAAGAGCGGCAGCAAGTGCTCCACATGCACTCCACAAACCCACAACAAATGGGCGGCGATTTGCCGGAAAGGCATCCAGCGTCAATGCAAGGGCCGCCGGCGTCAGCAATGCCGCACCCACAGCTTGAAGCATTCGAGCCGCTATAAGGAATGAAGCCCCAACCGACAACCCGCACAGCGCCGATGCGCCTGTGAACACGGTGAGTCCGATCGAAAACGCCCGGGCATGTCCCCACCGATCAACCCACCGACCGGCAGGAATCAGCAAGGCCGCGTAAACAATCGTGTAGGCATTCAGAATCCACGAAAGAAGCCAGTCCGGCGTGGCTCCAAACGATTCGCGAAGGGACGGAAACACCGCAACAACAACCGTTGCATCCAGGGAAACCATGAACACAGCAAGCGTTGTGATCCCGAAGACCCGCCATGCCGTTCGATGACGGTTTGAATGTGAGTCCTGCAACCCGTCTTCATTGGCCACAGAGACCGGAGGAATATGCGGAGAATTTTGATTTCCTCCATAATTGGTTTTCATGCTTGCGTAATGAAAGTAAAATGATTGCAAATTGCAAGTAAAATTCCGATTGATTTCCTGACCCGAATTCAAGGATTGAGATCGATAACGCATCTTCAACGCCTTGCGGACCTGCGAGGCCTTGGGAAACTTGATTGCGAAAAAAAGCCTGTCGTCCCGAGCCGAAGATCAGTCCAGCCTGCCAGGGGCTGACTCTCGTGCGCCGCGACAAACACATGGACGCCATCCCGCGCGACCGACTTCCTTCACTTCGTCTGCAGGATAGAATGGAAAGTGGCCTTCCAAGGGATCCCCGGTCACTCTGTTGTGGCGGTATTGACCGAACGACACACTCTATTTTACCGGCGAATCCGGCGGGCAAGTTTTTTCCAGATCAGCGAGGTGGCGGTGCGGACTTCACTGACGTGGAGGAGGAAACACACGCCGAGGTAGGCCAGAGAAGCGAGGGCGATGAGCGCAAAGAGGGAGATCATTCGAACCCAGAAATCAGGAGCTTTGATCCATTCCGCTCCGTATTGGAAACCCACATGACAGACCACGCCAAGGGCTCCTGCGGCGACGACACACCGCATAGTTGTAGAAAGCAGCACGGTGCCATCCATTTTTCCCGCATACCAGCGCATCAGAAGAAAGAGCGCTACAAAATTGAATGTGGCGGAGATGGCTGTGGCCATGGCGAGCCCCCGGTGACCGAAATTCCATTCAAAAATGAGCAGATAGTTGAGACACAGATTCAGTCCGATGGAAGCGAAGCTGACGAGCATCGGGGTCCATCTGCGGTTGATTGCATAAAATGCGGGAGACAGCACTTTCACGCAGGCATAGGCGGTGAGCCCCATCGCATAACATTGCAGGGCGAGCCCGGTTTGAAGCGAGTCATTCGCGAGAAATTCCCCGCGTTCGTAGATAAGAGAAATGATTGGTTCCGCCAAAAAATAAAGTCCCACGGCTGCGGGCAGAGTGAGAAACACGGCCAGCCGCATGGCCTGCCCGAGCGTCGGCCCGAATTGCGAGCGGTCCTCCCCGGCGGCAATGCGTGCCACCACGGGAAGAGTAATGGTTGCCACGGCCACCCCAAAAACTCCCAGTGGCAATTGCATGAGGCGAAACGCAAAATTCAACCATGAGACCGCCTCCTTTCCCACAAATGATGCGAAGGATGTGTTCACCATCACATTGATTTGCACCGCGCTTGCCGCAATCACCGAGGGGATCATCAACCCCAGAATGCGGCCAATGCCGGGATCGTTCCATCGAAAATCCGGGCGAAAACGAAATCCTGCCATTTTGAGGCTCGGGATTTGAATGGCAAATTGAAGGAGCCCACCTACAAGTGTTCCGATGGCAAGACCGGTGAGGGCACTGGGTCCGAAGGAGGGATCCAGCCACCACCCGATCAAGGCCCCTCCGAGAATGGAACCTATGTTAAAAAAGCTGGAAGCCATGGCCGGCACGCCAAAAATCCCACGGGAATTCAACATGCCCATGGCCAGGGCCGCGAGGGAAACCAGGAGAATGAACGGATACATGATCCTCGTAAGCCAGACGACTTGGGAGGCATCCTCCGGGGAAAAACCCATGGCCAAAATTCCGATCAGTGGCTCGGCAAAAACCACCCCAAGCACACTCACCAGGCTCATAAAAACAGCCGTGAGTGTCATCATCTTCGCCGCCAGTGCCCACGCCGCTCCCGTGCCCTCCTTCTCAATTTTTTGGGAAAACACGGTCACAAACGCCGTCGAAAGTGCCCCTTCCGCAAACAAATCCCGCAACAAATTCGGTGCGCGGAACGCCACCGTGAAAAGCCCCATGAGGCCCGTTCCAAACAACCCGGCAAACAACATTTCCCGGATCAACCCGAGCAGCCGCGAGGACATCACCGCAACCGCTATGACCCCGCTGGCCCGCGTGTTGAGTTTTTTTCCGTCAGTCACAACAACCGAAAATCATGCAGCCTTCCGGAATTCCAAAATATTGATTGGCGGGATATTCAGCGGGCAATAGTGGCGGTTTTCCAATGTGAAAAGGTGGGCCTCTCCGGCAAGTTGCAGGCTGACCTGATACGTCACAAATTTTGTGTCCTCGTCCATGGCGCCTGCGATGGCGGCGAGGAGTTCGGATTTGAGAGGTTCTTTGATCAGGAAAAATGGCAGGCCACTCACGATGTAGTCCAGACGTTTGACGCCCTCGGCTTCCAAATGTTGGGCAAGGTGCCTTGCATCCGTGTGCAGAACGGTGACCCGCGGGTCGTTTGCAAATTGACGCCGCAGATCTTTCACAAATTCCTCATCCAGCTCCACCAGAATAAGCCGCGATCCCTTGCACATGCGCCGGACGATTTGGCGCGTGTGACACCCTTCGCCGGGTCCCAATTCCACCACAACACGCGGTTTTGAAAAATCCAGACGACCGGCCGTTTGCCTTGTCAAAAATGGAGAACTTGGCACGACATATCCGACCCGGAACGGATTCGCGAGCACACGTTGAAAAAAGAGGAGACTCATGGAAGGCCAAGGGTGACCGCCCAAGCCCGAATCGTCAACTTCTCATATCGCGTCGATCCAATCAAAAACCCGCAATTGGCCTTTCCTCGACAGGCAGGAGATTTCCGGCAATAACCCCGCGATGACAAGACATGAACTGGCCGTCCATTTTTTTCTCCAGGCTGCAGTCATTCTCATCATTTGTCGCGCGGTGGGGGTTGCGGCCCGGCGGTTCGGTCAACCCCAGGTGGTTGCTGAAATGATTGCGGGCGTGTTGCTCGGGCCTTCGCTCTTTGGCCTGCTGGCTCCCGATGCGTTTCGTTGGATTTTTCCTCAAGATTCCATGCCGGTGCTCTTTGTGGTCTCCCAGTTTGGCTTGGCGGCCTATATGTTTGTGGTGGGTTTGGAATTCCGGGTGGATATCGCCGGTAAAAATCTGCGCTCCTCGGTGGCCGTGTCGCTAGCCGGGATGCTGGCGCCGTTTGCTCTTGGGGCACTCCTTGGATGGATGTTTTTTGTGCGAACCGATCTGTTTCCGGACAAAACATCCCTCTTCGAAGCCTCTATTTTTCTTGGGGCTGCGATGTGCATCACGGCGTTTCCCATGCTGGCCCGCATTATCCATTTTAAAAAATTGACGGGCACAATCATGGGAACGGTTGCCTTGGGGGCCGGGGCGATTGATGATGCAGCGGCATGGTGTTTACTGGCGCTGGTGCTGGCGAGTTTTGATGGAGAACCCGCACGGGCAGTTTCCACCATTGCGATGGGCGTCGGCTATGTGGCCTGCGTTTTGTTTGTGGTGCGTCCGCTCCTTGCAAGGTTCTTCCGTGCTGACTCGCAAACTCTCAGCGATGCCGGATTTGTGACGTGCCTCACATTTATGGTGCTTGGGTCATGGTTCACGGATTTGATCGGGCTGCATGCCGTTTTCGGGGCTTTTGTGATGGGCATTGCCATGCCGCGCGGCATGGTCGCGACAAATCTGATTGCCCGGATTCAGCCCTTCACACTCGCGATCCTGCTGCCATTCTTTTTCACCTACTCGGGTTTGAATACCCGCATCGGACTTCTCGATACCGCCAACTTATGGGCCATGGCGGGCCTGGTGTTTTTCGCTGCCGTGCTGGGCAAGGGAGTGGCTTGCGCGGCAGCAGCCCGCGCCACGGGGATTCCCATGCGCGAGTCGATCGGGATCGGAACTCTCATGAATGCCAGAGGACTCATGGAACTCATCATCATCAATATTGGCCTTCAGCGCGGCATCATCTCGGAAGCCCTCTTCGCCATCCTGGTCATTATGGCAGTCGCGACAACGCTCATGGCATCTCCGTTGTTTGAACGATTGCTCCCGGGGCATGGCACAAGCCAGCCCACCAATCGGTAGGGCGCGGTTTGCCGAACCCGCCGACATTTTTCTTTCCAGCAAACGCATCGCCAAAAATTCCAAAATGTGAGCTTGCGGAATCAAAAACTTGGGTCAGATTTCCTCGATGAAAATATTCCTTTCTCTGTTCTCCGCCGCAGTCCTCTTGGTTTCTTTCAGCGCGTGTGCAACCAAATCCTGCCCGGCCAATTCTTGCGCCAAGGACAAATCCTGTTGTGGCACACCGGCCTGTCCGTCCGCCGCCAAGGCAGGCACTTCCTGCAGCAGCTAGTTTTAAGCCCGCGGTATTTGGTAATCTCTGGACCACTGGCTGGAAGCCAATGCCACGTGGCATCGGCATGCCACCACGGCGGCTCTTCGACCTGCCGATGATCTAAATCTATCCCTTCCCTTAACCCAAGTTTCTTATGGAAGTCGTGGAAGCCGCATAAAACCAAGGGGGTCTCTGCAAAGGCACTACAAAGTCGTCAGGGTTTTGAGAAGGATTTGATGGGGAGGAACGCGGATTTCCAATCGATGCGCAGGTTGCGG
>JBGSVX010000605.1:0-5933 GCA_041752795.1 Terrimicrobiaceae bacterium | reverse complement strand
CATCGAGGCGCTCGCCGAGGTCGCGGATACGGGTTTTCAACTCACCTTCCCCCAAGGCCGGGAAGGGGAAGGTTTCGAAGCAGGTTGTTTTGACGTAAACTGGGGTGGGACCAAGTTGCGATCCTATCGCCAAGGCTCAAGAGACATGAATAGACGATGAGAGCATGCCCAAGAGGAAGGAATCATCCGAGGCAATTGCAATGAGTTTGTTGTCAGGTAGAATACTTTGATCAAGGAAGGTAAAAAAACGGTGCTTGCAGGTTTCAACGGTGACAATATATCGAGCAAGTTTGCTCAACCCTTGCCGAAGTTCCGCTCGGTTTTTTCCGAAGTGCCACCAGAATTTGGCATATGTTGCACCGTCTTTAGTATGCGCGATAGCATCTCTCTCAGGTTTGACGTGGGTGAGAATATGTTGAAAGAGCGAGAGCCACTGACCCTGAGATTCTTGTGCTGTCAGGCCGAATAGGTCGATAACTCTCACTCCGCGTGGTTTGTCTGTTAGATCGCGCCCGTTACGATAGCCGCGAATATGCTTTTCAATATCGGGAACCGAACCAAGACCAAGGAGTGACGCGTCTTTTTGAGTTACAATAAAGCCTGAGCCGTGAAGTTTAACTCCGGGGCAACTAAGTTTCAAGTTTGCCAAAAGAGGCCCACAGGATATCAGGTCTGCTCCAATTTGAAGATTGGCAGCAAGCATTCCTGCATTCCTTGCGAGTGTGACTTGGTTTTCACCGTTTTCATGGGCTTGTTCGGTGAGGACTTTTTCGAGTATGCCCTCTGCTTTGCCGGGGGCTGCAACCGTCATGGCAATTCGCACGGCGGCTGCATCAGCAGAATCAATCCATGGGTGATCAGGAATCGCGTAGGCGAGATGAAGAGGTTTTTTTGAATCAGCAAGAAACGGTTCGATCACCCGCCGGTTGAACGTCTGGTGAATCGAGTTGGTCGTGATGAACCCAAAGCGTTTGGCTTTTCCATCACGGACTAACTCAGCAGCCTTTTGCCACCAGAACATGACAAAATCCGCAGATTCGGGAACATCGCCTTTCCATGTTTTGCGGAGGGATTCCACATACCCATCACCGAGTGCCTCGCGCATGCGGGAGGCCCCGATAAACGGCGGATTTCCCACAATGAAATCTGCCTTTGGCCATTCCGCGCGGCGAGGGTTGATGTAGTCAAAGAGGACGGTGCGGGCGGATTCGTCGGGGACTTCTTTGCCTGTGATTGGGTGAGGTTTGGTCGTGTGGCCGTTCCAGACGGATAGGATCTCGTGGGTCTCAGGATCGCGGCGGGGGATACGTTCGTCATAGGCAAGCACGGCGTCCTGTTCAAAGATGCTGCGATCTTTGGGGAGGAGTGGGCGGTCGCCGGTATCGGCTTTGCCGGTGGTTTTGTGTTGCCATTGGAAGTAGCCGATCCAGAGCACGAGCTGGGCAATCGCGACGGCCTGCTTGTTGATTTCGAGTCCGATAAAATGTTCAGGGCGCACGCGGAAGCCCTGGATTTCCATGACGGCGTTTCCGCCGAGGGCCGCGATCAGTTCGAGCACTTCGGCTTCGAGCCGTTTCATGTGCTCCATTGTGACATAGAGGAAATTTGCCGTGCCACAGGCGGGATCAAGGATCGTGAGACTGCACAGGTAGCGGTGAAAGGCGGTGACCTGGGCAAGTGCTTCGGCATCCCGTTTGGTGGCGTCCTTGCGGAGGCGGGAGGCCTCGGCTCCGAGTTGTTTGGCTTCAGCGGAGGCACCTGCCAGCATTTTGGCCTTGGCGTCCCCTTCGAAGAGATCGGCTTGGATTTCCGCTTGGTCCGCTTCTTCATGAAGCGTGGCTGCTGCAACACGCACGGCGTCCCATTCCTCGCGAAGCGGGCCGATGATGGTCGGACGGATGAGGCGTTCCACGTAAGAGCGCGGGGTGAATTCCGCTCCGAGTTTGTGGCGTTCGCGGGAATCGAGGGCACGGACGAGCAAGGTTCCGAAGATCGATGGCTCGACCCCGCTCCAATCGGTGGCGGCCGCATCGGCCAGCATGTCGAGCTGCGCGGCGGAAAGCGGGAGTGCGTTCGTGTTTTCAAAAAGCCCACCGTTGAAATGAGCGATTTCTTTGAAGAGCAGGGCGGAGTAGTGGGTGCCCGTGGCCATTTCTTTCCAGAGGCCGGAAATGAGGACCGGGAAGCCGCGCGGGTTGTCCTTCACGCGCTCAAGCAGGGACTTGAATCCATTGTCAGGGAGCAAACCGACATCCTCGGCAAACATGGTGAAGAGACTTCGCTGAAGAAATCCCGCGATGATTTGCGGGTCATGACCATCCGCTTCAAGCGATTTGGCCAGGACGGCCAAACGACCTGCAATATCACGGGTGACAGCAGCCGCTACCTTCGAAGGGTCAAGCGCTTGCGGATCGAGCCAGACCTTGCGCAGGCGTTCCCGGATTTCCGGACGGTGCAGGTCGTTGAGAGTGATGCGATATGAGACGGGGTCAGGGAAGCGTTCGTATTGACCGCCGGTGCAGGTGAATTCGGCGTAGAGGTCGATGGTATGACCCACATCGCACACGATGAGAAATGGCGGACGGCCTTCCCCAGCAGGCAGGGCGGTGATGTAGCCGCGTGCCTGGTGATACGCACGCTCAAGAGCCTTGTCGAAAGCGAGTGTGCCGCGTTTGCCATGACCTAGCTTTGTGGCGGTGGGTTTGGCAAGTGGATCGGGTCCGGCATCCGCAGTGAGCCCCTGCTTGGTTTCGCAGACAAAACACCGGCCCTTGTAGAGGTCGATGTAATTGGCCGCGGCGGTGCCATCCGTGTGGATGCGGGTGATCGCACGGTCAAAAACATAGAGGTTCTTCGCAGGATCGGGTGATGTGGGATCAGGCCGGGGAACCCCGAGAATGTCGCAAAGTTCGGAAAGAAACATCTGATAGTTTGCCCGCTCGGCGGCACCTGAGTTTTCCCAGCGGGTAATGAAAGCGGCTATCTGCTCGGTTGTGGCTTCGGGCATGGGGTCGAAAATTTTTGTGGGCATTCCAGAGTCGAGGGGGCATTGCATCAGGTTCCGGGCAGGCAGGCAAGATGGGCAATTCCAGCGGGGTGCGTTGCGACAGGAAAGATCGAAGAACTGATCACCACGATACAAGACTGGAAACAAGGCGTGCAAGCAAACCGCAAAGGGAAAAGAATTTGCGGGCTGGTACGGCACCTGCCCCCGGTTCTGGGCATGCGATTGTCATCGCCAAGCAGGGCATGTGACTGGTCCCCGTCGGGTTTGTCCTTTCGAGCAGGGGCTAGGGTCGATTTTATGCTTTTCCGCAGCGGCAGATGTAAAGGTGGAAGAACAGACCTCTTTGAAATCGACTAAGCAGTTCAAACAACTACCGTCTGCGCCAAATAAAAAAACCGACCCCCAACAACACCAGCAACGCCGCCGCGAAAACAATCTGAGTATGGGTCAATGCTTGAGTGGACACATTCGTCTTGGTAGCCTGCGCGGCTTCAGGAGTCACCGTCCTCCCAGTCTCCCTAGCCTGCTCAACTCCGACCAATGAATCGGATTTATTGCCCCTCGCCATGTCAACTTCTGCTGCGATCTTGTAGAAAATCTTGGCCCCTTCCTTCGCCTTTTCTTCGTCGTCTTCGAAAACCTGCTTTAAACGCGCCAGCAACCGAGCCAGCGAGGCCTCCCCATTTTCCGGAGCCGTTGCAAGGAGGGTGCAACGCACGAAATCGATGACTTCCAAATTCGCGTAGAGGTCGGGGTCTCGCATCTGCGTCATCCTAGACATCGTGGCCTTCTCGAGTGATGAGCGTGCCCCTTCCCCGCCGAACGCGGCGAGGGCTTGAGCTGCGTCTGCGCGCACATTTCGGTGACTGCTCTCGAGCAGGCGTTCAAAAGTCGGAATATCTGCGGGGCGTTTGCGGGATGCCGTCAAACGGATTGCCATACTGATCGTGCGGACGTCCTCCCCGTTCAATGTATCATCACTGTCGCCTGCCTTGGCCAGAAGCGTCTGCATCGCCTGAGCTGCCTCATGAGACATTGTCGCCATCGATTTTACCGGGTCCATGATGATGCTTTCCTCCGAAACCCTTAGGCGCACCATCTCGTCGCGCAAGAGCGTTGTCTCAGGCTCCTCAGCCTGACCAATTGCCAAGCTAATGAACGCAATTGTTATCACAAATAAAATGTTATTTCGCATAGGGGCTGAGTTGAATTTTTCCGACCTGCTTGCCGTTAAGGCGTTTGGTGATTCGTTTCCGACCTAATACTCCGGGCTCATCCGGACCGCCACTCCAAGTCATTCGAATGTTCGCGAACTCTGCCGGAAAATCATCCGTGCCGGGGAGATGCTCCGCATTCAAGAGCACATGGAGCAATTCGTGAGCCAGTGTGTACCGAGCCTTTCTCGCGACGCTAACGACAGCATAACCCGCATACTTTGGGTCCGCATTGTTTTTTACAATATAGGCAAGTGCTCGCAGCCCACTGTCTCCTGACAGAGCACCGGAAGAGAGGTAGTTCGCGTAGACGATGCCTATCTCGTCCGCCCCTCGGAGACCGTTCGCATCAACCCAATTAAATAGGGCTTCCCCCTCCGGCGATGGCGTTTCCCCCGACACCGTAAAACCATTGATTCCGAGTGCAATCCCTGCGGCGGAATCGTCAAATTCTACTACCGATTCGCCAACAATTCTGATCCCAGCTTGAGCGAAAGTTTCTTTCACGATCCGCAAGTCCTCCGTGACCGATGGCGTGTCGATCACAGGAGTCGGTGGGCCGAGCAATGCGATTTTTGGAACAAAGACTTTCAACTTGATCGAGCGAACGACTGGGACACTCGACTCTATGTCGGCGACATAGGACGGGCCCTGCTTATACCCCAAAAACTCCACCTTTAATGCACCTCCAACCGCAATTTTCCAAGTCCGATCATTCGGAGCATTGTCGGCAGCGTAATCAACGATCTCTTGATCGTCACCATCGTTTGAAACCAACAGAAGCGCTTTCGATTTGAAGACTCCGGTTGTCCCTTCTTCATAGAGATCGACGACATTGGAGTCAGTTGAACTTCGATCATCGTCATCATAATCACTTCCTTCGCTATCAGTCCATACGCGAACTTTCATTGGCCCAGTGCCAGAGTGCGCCGGATCGGTTACCCGAACATAAAAGTGATCCGGATCCTGCTCAATCCAATCTGCCTTAAGTGGCCGCTGCTGACTCGTCTCAAAAGAATTCTCCAACGTTCCAATCGCTAGCCTGGAAGCCGACTTCAGTTTCGGAGACCCGTTCGCGTCGTAGTCGAAGCTCTCGCTCCCGTCCTGATTCTTTTTTAGCCGAGGAACCAGTATTTCGATGGGAAGGAGCAGAACAGCGTAAGGCTTGAGATCTGATTTTTTCGTTGCGGTTCCGACAAGAGCACCTGAATCATTCTGCTCTGTGACGGAGATTCCGGCCCAAGCGGCTGAGGCTCCCTTCAATGCAGGAGCCAGCTGAGCAAGATCGAGCCAGCGTCCATTCTGCCAAATTCGGTTGCCGGAGAATCCCCTCATTTGTGCATTTAAGTTCACCGGCGGGGCTTCGCCAAAAGTATTTTGCCAATCGAGTCGATTGAATGTCGGTGCTGAATCAACGGGTTAATCATTTCGCAAACCAGCTTTGGAGTCGATCCAGAGGGTAATTTGCCCGGAAGGTTGTTTTAACACAACAGTGTTTCGATTGGAGAGGAAAAACCTGTCGTTGCCGGGTGCGATATTTCCAAATTCGAAAAGAAATTCAGTGCCCGCAAGCAGTGCCACGGTATGATTCCCACTGTTTACGGGTGGCAATTCTCCACCCAAGTCAATCCCGGTTAGCAGGCCGTCAATAGAGTGTTTCAACGAAAGCGTGAGATTCGCAGTATTTATACGGATCTGTGAGCGATATTCTC
>JBGSVX010000604.1:0-12440 GCA_041752795.1 Terrimicrobiaceae bacterium | reverse complement strand
CCTGTGGGGTCGGTTTTCTCTGTCATCTGAAAGGGCAACGTTCGCATGCATTGATCGAAGGAGCGCTTCAGATGTGCATCAATATGGATCACCGAGGTGGCTGTGGATGCGATCCGGACACCGGGGATGGAGCCGGCATTTTTTTCCAGTTGCCTGACAAATTTTTCCGTTCGGTAGCGCCGGAGTGCGGGATTGAGCTCCCTGCTGAGGGCGAGTATGCGGTGGGTTTTGTGTATATGGCCCGGGAGGCGGGCCGCGCGGCAGAGGCCATGCGGGTCATTTCTGAGATCACTGAGAAAGAGGGGCTTTGTGTGCTTGGGTGGCGGGATGTGCCGGTGGTGAGTTCCTTGTTGGGCAAGGCATCCCGCGCTTGTGAGCCGGTGATGAAGCAGGTGTTCATTGGCCGGGGACCGGACGTGACCGATACCATGGAATTTGAGCGTCGGCTTTACGTGATCCGCCGGGTGGCTGCTGACCTCGTGCGCTACCGCAACATCCCGGGAGGAGAAGACTTCTATTTCTCCAGCCTCTCGTCCCGGACCATGGTCTATAAGGGCATGCTCACAACGACCCAGTTGGCCGAGTATTTCCCGGATTTGCATCACCCGGACATGGAAACTGCCATGGCGCTCGTGCATTCCCGTTTCTCCACGAACACCTTCCCGAGTTGGCCGCGTGCCCAGCCGTTCCGCTACATGTGCCACAACGGGGAAATCAACACAATGCGTGGCAATGCCAATTGGATGGCCGCGCGTCAGAATCTCCTCGAAGGGGGATTGCTCGCAGAGGAATTGGAAAAACTCATGCCGGTGATTCGCGGGGACGGTTCAGACTCGGCGATGTTTGACAACTGCCTGGAATTCCTCGTGCTTTCCGGTCGGCCTTTGCCGCATGCGGTGATGATGATGATTCCCGAGCCATGGGAAAATCACAAACACATGTCCGAGACCAAAAAGGCGTTTTACGAATATCATGCCTGCCTTATGGAACCATGGGATGGTCCCGCCTCGATTGCGTTTTGTGATGGTGTCTCAATCGGAGCCGTGTTGGATCGCAATGGTCTGCGGCCTTCGCGGTATTACGTCACGAAAGATGACCTCGTGATCATGGCCTCCGAAGTGGGAGTGCTTCCTGTTGATCCATCCACGGTGATCAAAAAAGGCCGCCTGCAACCGGGCCGCATGTTCCTCGTGGACACGGCCAAAGGCCGTATTGTGGACGATTCGGAAGTGAAGGAAGAAATTGCCACGGCCAAACCCTACGGCGATTGGCTCAAATCAAACCGCCTGTTTTTTGATGAGGTCCCTGCCGGGAAAACTACCCCGCACCTTGGTGGCAGCGAATTGCTCACCCAACAACGCGCTTTCGGATACACGTTCGAAGACAAACGTTTCATCCTTGGCCCCACAGCGGAAACCGCAAATCAGCCACTCGGCTCGATGGGCAATGACGCCCCACTCGCCGTGCTCTCGGATCAGCCCCAACTGCTCTACAGCTATTTCAAACAGTTGTTTGCCCAGGTGACCAACCCGGCCATCGATCCTATCCGAGAAGAACTGATCACAGCCAGCGTGACCTTCCTTGGCTCGGAAAGCGATTTGTTGAATCCCGGACCCGAAAATTGCCGAATGATCCGGCTTGAGAGTCCGATCATCAGCAATGAGGAACTTGCCAAATTGCGCGACATCAAAATCCCGGGATTCCAATCCGTGGTCCTTCCGATCCTGTATCCAGCCAAAGCAGTTGAAGCAGGCCTGGCGGCCGGTCAGTTACCGGGTCACATGGACAACCCCGATTTGTCCGTCGAGGATGAGAGTGATGAAAACCTCACCGGCCATCAGTTGGAAGCAGCCATGGACCGCCTTTGCGAAGCGGCCGATCTCGCGATCCGTCAGGGCGTGAATCTCCTCATTCTTTCAGACCGTGGCGTGAATGCTAAACGGGCTCCCATTCCCGCACTGCTCGCGGTGGCTGGGCTGCATCACCACCTCATTCGCTCGGGAACCAGAACGAGGGTTTCCATTATTTTGGAATCCGCAGAACCCCGCGAAGTGCATCACTTTGCCCTGCTCCTCGGCTACGGAGTGGATGCTGTGAATCCATGGCTCGCTCTCGATTCTCTGGATAACATGGTCGCCGATGGAGAAATCACCGTGGACTCCAAAGCTGCGCAAAAACGCTTTCTAAAAGCCTCGGTAAAGGGCGTGATCAAAACGATGTCCAAAATGGGAATTTCCACGGTCGCCAGCTACCGCGGTGCTCAGATTTTTGAAGCGGTGGGTCTTTCCCATGAAGTGATCGAACGCTACTTCACATGGACTGCCTCCCGCGTGGAAGGCATCGGCATGGACGTGATCGCCCGCGAAGTGAAAATGCGCCACAACAACGCCTTTTCACCGCGTGAGGTGGATGACAATACCCTCGATCCCGGCGGGCTCTATCAGTGGCGCGCCGAGGGGGAACGTCACCTCTTCAATCCTCAAACGATTCACCTCCTCCAACAGGCCACCCGCCTTGGTGACTACGAAGTGTTCCGCAAATATTCGGACCTCGTGGATGAACAATCCCGAGACCACTACACACTGCGCGGGTTAATGGATTTTAAACTTGATCCCGATAAAGAAATTCCTTTGGAGGAAGTGGAGTCCGTGGAGTCCATCGTCCGGCGTTTCAAAACCGGCGCGATGTCCTACGGTTCGATCTCGAAGGAAGCCCACGAGGCGCTCGCGATTGCCATGAACCGCCTCGGCGGATTTTCAAACACGGGAGAAGGCGGCGAAGATCCCGAGCGCTACTCATGGCGTGGCGAAAATGGGGACTCAAAAAACTCGGCGATCAAACAGGTGGCCAGTGGACGCTTCGGAGTGACCAGTCACTACCTCGTCAACGCCCGCGAGATTCAGATCAAAATCAGTCAGGGAGCCAAACCTGGCGAGGGTGGTGAACTCCCCGGCCACAAAGTCCTGCCCCCGATTGCGAAGGTCCGTGGCACGACGCCGGGAGTGGGACTCATTTCGCCGCCTCCGCATCATGATATCTACTCGATTGAAGATCTCGCGGAGCTGATCCATGACCTCAAAAACTCGAATGTCAAAGCCCGCGTCAATGTGAAGCTGGTCAGCGAGATTGGTGTCGGAACGATTGCAGCAGGCGTGGCCAAAGCGAAGGCCGACGTGATCCTGATCTCGGGTCACGATGGCGGAACGGGAGCCAGTCCCCGCTCGTCCATTCAGCACGCAGGATGTCCATGGGAACTCGGTTTGGCGGAAACAAATCAGACATTGCTTCTGAATGACCTCCGCAGCCGCGTGGTTTTGGAAACCGATGGTCAGCTCAAAACCGGACGGGATGTCGCAATCGCCTGCCTGCTGGGTGCGGAAGAATTTGGTTTTGCCACCGCGCCGCTTGTGACGCTCGGGTGTCTCATGATGCGGGTCTGCCACAAAAATACCTGCCCCGTCGGCGTGGCCACCCAGGATGAGCGCCTGCGCGCAAAATTTAATGGTGCCGCAGATCATGTGGTCAATTTCATGACCTTCGTGGCACGTCAGCTTCGCGAAATTATGGCCAAGCTCGGCTACCGCACGATCCCGGAAATGGTGGGTCATACCGACCGGCTCGAAATGCGCAAGGCGATTGACCACTGGAAAGCGCGGGGGTTGGATTATTCGAAAGTCCTCTACCGTCCAAAAGTGGGACCGGAAGTTGGAACGTCCTGCACCAAAACGCAGGACCACCTCCTCCACCTTGCCCTCGACAATACCCACATCCTGAACCTCTGCGCTCCGGCCATCGAACGCGGCGAAAAGGTCTATGCCGAACTTCCCATCGTGAATGTCAACCGCGTGGTGGGCACGATCACCGGCGCTGAAATCAGTCGCCGACATGGAGCCGCCGGTTTGCCGGACGGAACCATTCACCTCAAATTCCTCGGCACGGCGGGTCAGAGCTTCGGGGCGTTTTGTCCTTTGGGAATGACCCTCGAACTCGAAGGCGACGCCAACGACTATGTCGGTAAGGGCCTCTGCGGCGCCCGCATCATCATTTATCCACCAAAAAATTCGATGCCAGATTTTGTGGCGGACGAAAATATGATCATCGGCAATGTGGCATTTTATGGTGCCACACGTGGGGAGGCCTACCTGAACGGCATGGCCGGCGAACGCTTCTGTGTGCGCAATAGCGGTGTTCACGCGGTGATCGAAGGGGTGGGGGACCATGGCTGCGAATACATGACTGGAGGTTCGGTCACCTGCCTTGGGCCGACAGGCCGCAATTTTGCCGCTGGAATGAGCGGTGGCGTGGCCTACATTTACGATCAGGACGGAGATTTTTCGACGAAACTCAATGCCGAGATGGTGCGCGTTCTACCGCTTCGCGAATGCGGAGACGAGGAAATTGCCACGGTCAAATCCCGCATCGAAAATCACCTGCGCCTCACAGGCAGCAAAAAAGCGGAACGCCTGCTCGCGAATTGGGACCAGGCTCTGGACAAATTCCACAAAGTCCTTCCCACCGACTACGAGCGGGTGATTCTCGCCATTAAACAGGCAGAAGATCAAGGTCTTCAAGGCGATGATGCCATCCAGGCCGCCTTCGAAGCCAATGCCAAAGTCGGCCACTGATCCAACCACTTAACGATACTTTTTTTATCATGGGCAAAGCCACCGGATTCCTCGAAGTCGAACGTCACACCATCCCCAACCGCCCGCCATTGGAGCGGTTGAAGGATTGGAAGGAAATACACGCAGATCGTGATGATGCCGCCGTGAGCAAGCAGGCCTCACGCTGCATGGATTGCGGAACCCCCTACTGCCACACAGGGATCATCCTCTCCGGCATGGCCAGTGGCTGCCCGATCAATAACCTGATTCCGGAATTTAATGATCTCGTTTACCGGAACCGTTGGAAAGAAGCGCTCGAACGCCTCCGCAAAACGAACAACTTCCCCGAGTTCACCGGTCGGGTCTGCCCTGCTCCGTGTGAAGGATCCTGCGTGCTGGGTTCGATCGAACCCCCGGTCACCATCAAAAATATCGAATGCTCGATCATTGACCGCGGTTGGGAAGAAGGCTGGCTGACCCCCAACCCGCCACGTCACCGCACAGGCAAACGCGTCGCAGTGGTTGGTTCCGGCCCCGCCGGCCTCGCCTGCGCGGATCAATTGAATCAAGCCGGTCACGCAGTCACTGTTTTTGAACGCGCGGACCGCATTGGCGGACTCCTCATGTATGGAATTCCCAACATGAAATTGGAAAAAGAAGATGTCGTCGAACGTCGCGTGCAACTCATGCGCGATGAAGGCATCAATTTTCTCACCGGCGTTTTTATTGGCAAAGATTCGGAATGGACTCCCGCCCGGCTGCGCAAAGAGTTTGATTCGGTTGTCCTCTGCTGCGGTGCAACTCAGGCCCGTGATCTCCCGATCGAAAACCGTGACGCAGATGGCATCCACCCTGCCATGGAGTTTCTGACCGCCAACACCCAGTATCAGTTGGACCACCACTTCGATGGGTCTATGCCCACTCTTCAAGCTGTCAACAAACACGTGGTGGTCATCGGCGGTGGTGACACCGGCACGGACTGCGTGGGCACCAGCCTGCGTCAGGGCTGCAAAAGCGTGATCCAATTGGAGATCCTTCCCCAGCCTCCCAAAGATCGGGCTGCTAACAACCCATGGCCGGAATGGCCGAAAGTTTACAAACTCGACTACGGTCAGGAAGAAGCCGAAGCGGTTCAAGGCCGTGATCCACGTCACTACCTCGTGCAGACCAAACGTTTCATCAAGGATTCCGATGGCAAACTCTCAGGCCTCGAAATTTGCAACATCGAATGGGGCAAGGACGAACAAGGTCGCTTCGTGCCCAAAGAAATTGATGGCACCACACGAACCCTCGATTGCCAGCTTGCTCTACTCGCCCTCGGCTTCCTCGGGCCCGAACAGGAAATCATTTCCCAGTTCGACCTGGAAACTGATGCCCGCTCGAACGTGAAAGCCGACCACGAGAAATACCTGACCAATGTCCCAGGCGTCTTCGCCGCTGGCGACATGCGAAGAGGTCAGTCACTCGTCGTCTGGGCCATCAACGAAGGCCGCGGCGCCGCCCGCGAATGCGACCGCTTCCTTATGGGCTCCACCCGCCTCCCGTAACCCGGACCACGTGGCATTGGCTTCCAGCCAATGATGCGATTTGCTTTTGGCTGGAGAGGCATTGGAATCAGGAACGGGCCCTCGAGCATATCCGAAGTCTGGATCGCCCGGGATTCCGACTTCCTTTTGTTTTTCTGCATCCAGTCACCGGGCCATTGGGGAATTCGTTCTTGTTTGATCACTTGACTTACGTCTTGACTTACGCTTGACTCACCGACGTGGCCTACGAACCGCATTTCACGATCAGTCCGCGCCTGCTTTCGCTGGTGGAAGTGATTGCGGCCCTGCGAGAACGGATTTTGTGGGCGGCGGTGGAGCTTTCTTGGATTCCGGTGCTTCAAAAGGACACCCGAACCCGCAATGGGCACGCCTCCACGGCAATCGAAGGGAATCCGCTGACCTTGGAGCAGGTGCGGGCCTTGGAGGAGGGGCGTGAACTCGCCGCTTCTGATCTGCGATCAAGCCGGGAGGTTCTCAATTATTTCGCGGGGCTGCGCTACGTGGAGAAGCACGCCAGAAAGAAGGCCATCCGGCACGAAGACCTGTTTGAGCTCCACCGGATTCTGGCGGACAGCGTGATGGATCAAGGCTCGGCAGGAAGTTATCGGACGATTCAGGTCCGGGTTGGCAATCATTTTCCGCCTGCAGCAGCGGATGTCTCCGGACTGATGTTTGAGTTGTTGGAATGGTGGAACCTGAAATCTGTCGAGCTTTCCCCAGTGCTCAGTTCTGCAATACTGCACTACCGGTTCGAGGACATACATCCCTTCGCCGATGGCAATGGTCGGACGGGACGCGCCTTGGCATTGTGGGAGCTCTACCGACGGGGCTTTGATAGCCATCACATTTTCTCCGTGGACGAATACTACTGGGAAGACCGTCCGGGCTACTATGCCGCGTTGGACTCCGTACGCCGGTCCGGCGAGGATTTGACAGGCTGGCTTGAATATTGCGCGGAGGGGGTGAAACAGACACTTGAACGCGTGTGGCTCCGCGTGCAGTCCTGCCACCAAAAATCGCCGGGGAAGCTTTTTTTGCGACCGAAACAGGAGCATTTGCTCAAACTTTTGCGTGATCATGGCAGCATGGCTCCCTCCGAACTGTGGCTTGCACTCTCTGTGTCGAAACAAGGAGCGATGGACTTGCTTCGCCCACTTCTTGATGCTGGATTGGTGGAGAAAATCGGCGGCAAAAAGACCGGGCGTTATTCACTCAAGAAACCATGAACGATACGCAGACCTGGGACGGGCACTTTGAGCCCTCTCGGAAAGCGCCGGGATGTTTTTGAAAGCAGCAAAATTCTTCGCGAGTATGTGGTCTACCTACTGACCGCCTGTCGCGGTCCGAACGTCCCGACCATGCCCGTCTGTATATCCGGGTGGCCGGACGCAAACGATTACCCAAGTTTACACCGTCTTCCAAAGGCGCCTTTACGCAGAGGAGGCGGTGTCGTTGGAGTTTTCAAATCTTCGTCGGCAGGCGGTTGGCGAGGGCTTCCAGGTCGGCGGCGACCATGATGCGGACGAGGTCTTTGAATTTGACTTTGGGTTCCCATCCGAGTTGGCGTTTGGCTTTGGAGGCATCGCCGATGAGGAGGTCCACTTCGGCGGGGCGCTCGTAGCGGGCGTCGTGTTTGACAAATTCTTTCCAGTCAAGATCGGCGTGGGCGAAGGCTTCTTCTACGAATTCCTGGACGCTGTGGGTCTCGCCGGTGGCGACCACGTAGTCATCGGGATTGTCTTGTTGGACCATGAGCCACATGGCTTCCACGTATTCCGGGGCGTATCCCCAGTCGCGTTTGGACTCGGTGTTTCCAAGGAACAATTCTTTTTGGAGGCCGAGTTTGATGGCGGCGACGGCACGTGAGATTTTGCGGGTGACGAATGTTTCGCCACGGCGGGGACTCTCGTGATTGAAGAGAATACCATTCGAGGCATGCATGTTGTAGCTTTCGCGGTAGTTGACCGTGGCCCAATACGAAAACACCTTGGCGACGCCATACGGGCTGCGCGGCCAGAAGGGGGTCGTTTCTTTTTGGGGAACATCCTGCACTTTGCCAAACATCTCGCTGCTGGAGGCCTGATAAAACCGGGATTTGACTCCGGCTTCACGCATGGCTTCCAGGATGCGGATCGTGCCGACGCCGGTGACATCTGCCGTGTATTCCGGGATATCAAAGGAAACGCGTACATGGCTCTGGGCACCGAGGTGATAAATCTCGTCGGGTTTCAATTCATAGATGAGTTTGACAAGGTTCACCGAATCCGCGAGGTCACCGTAGTGGAGGAAGAGGTTCACGCCATGGACGTGGGGATCCTGATACAGGTGGTCGATGCGGGCGGTGTTGCCTGTGCTGGCCCGGCGGATGATGCCATGGACTTCGTAATCTTTTTTAACGAGAAGGTCGGCGAGGTAAGACCCGTCCTGGCCGGTGATTCCTGTGATGAGTGCTTTTTTCATGATTTGGGGATGACTGAGTTTTGAAGTTGCAACAATTCGGTGATGCCTTTGCGGCCGAGGGCAAGCATGGAATCCAAAGCGGATTGCGCAAACACGGCTTCCTCGCCCGCCGCTTGGATTTCGACAAATTCGCCGGATTCGGTCATCACCACATTCAAATCAACTTCGGCATCTTTGTCTTCGATGTAGTTCAAATCCAAAAGGGGTTCGCCATTCAAAATGCCAACACTCACGGCGGCCACGCGCTGACGCACCGGCCAGAGCGGGATTTTGCCTTCGGAGGCCAATTTTTCGCAGGCCAATTCCACGGCCACGCAGGCTCCGGTGATGGAGGCCGTGCGGGTGCCGCCATCTGCTTGCAGGACATCACAATCGACCCACATCGTCCGGGATCCCAGACGTTCAAGGTCAATGATGGCACGGAGGGAGCGTCCGATCAGGCGTTGGATTTCCATGCCGCGTCCGTCCTGTTTGCCACGGGTGATATCCCGGGGTTTGCGGGAAAGGGTTGAGTAAGGGAGCATCGAATATTCTGCAGTGACCCATCCGCCTTTCACGCCCTGTTCTTTCATCCAGCGGGGGACGGACTCCTCGATGCTGGCGGCGCAAATGACCCGGGTGTCCCCGAAACTCACGAGAACCGACCCGGCGGCGTAGGGGGCAATGCCCGGTTGGAAGGTGATTTCTCTCAACTGGTCGGGTGCGCGCCCGTCGATTCGTGACATAAAAAATTGGGTGGTTGGGTTGTTTGTGGGTTGCCTGGGCGCAGGGAAAATCCTTGACGATCAGGGTTGGCAAATATGCCCGAGGGCCAGCAGGCATTGCGATAAAAATCGACAATCACATTCCAGTCTTGCGTCGAAACGCTCCCCCGATACGAATATTGGGGAATGACAGCTACTGAGGTGCCAATAATTAATGTGCAGGTGGACGGGGAATGGAAGACTTTTCCAAAGGGCACCCGTCTTATTGAAGCTTGCATGAAAAGCGGCCAATACGTTCCGCATTACTGCTACCATCCGAAATTGAGTTCGCCCGGGAATTGCCGCATGTGCCTCGTGGAACTTGGTATGCCGAAAATGACCCCCGATCGCAAGCCGGTGCTCGGACCCGATGGTCGCCCGGAAATCAATTGGGGTCCGCGTCCGGTGATTTCCTGCGCCACGGAAATTTCCGAAGGCATGGCCGTGCGCACCTCGTCGCCCATGGTGGAAGAATGCCGCAATGGTGTGATGGAATTTCTTTTGATCAATCACCCGCTCGACTGCCCGATTTGTGATCAGGCGGGAGAATGCCGTCTTCAGGAATTCTCTGTGGAATTTGGCAATGGCGAATCCCGGTTTCTTGATGAGAAAGTGAAAAAACCCAAGCGGGTGGACCTCGGAGAGCGCATTGTGCTTGATGATGAGCGCTGCATCATGTGTTCCCGCTGTATTCGTTTCATGCAGGAAGTCGCGAAGGATGATGTGCTCGGTTTCCTCAATCGCGGAAGCCACACAACCCTTTCCGTTTATCCCGGCAAGCGGCTCGACAGCAACTACTCGCTGAACACAGTCGATATCTGCCCGGTGGGCGCGCTTACCTCCAAAGACTTCCGCTTCAAAATGCGCGTCTGGTTTTTGCGCGAAACCAAATCGATTGATGTCAATTGCGGCACCGGCTCAAACATCATTATCTCCTCCCGCGAGAATGTGGTCTATCGCATCACCCCACGTGAAAATGACTCCGTGAATTCCTGCTGGATGCCAGACAGTCACCGCCTGAATATTCATTACATCAACAGCCCCGAACGCCTCCAAGCCCCGCAGGTCAAAGGCGCTTCCCTGCCTCCTAAATGGTCGGATGCCATCAAGGAAGCCGTCTCACGTCTCCAGGGAACCAAGGGCAAAACCGCTCTCATCGCCTCGGCACGAATGACCAATGAGGAACTTTTCCTTGCCCGGCGTCTCGCTACGGCGCTCGGAATCACGCAGTTTGATGTGCTGGCCCGCCCACAAGCCGGGGATGGATTTTTGGTTTCATCGGATGGCAATCCCAATACGGTCGGTGCAAAACTTGCAGGAATGGCAACCGGTCAACTCGGGAAAATCGCAGAAGGCGTCGCCTCGGGTGCGATCAAAGGCCTGCTCGTTCTTGGCGAAGACGCCACGGATTGTGAAATCGCCGCTGCCGACCTTGCGAAATTGCAAGCCTTGGTGGTCATGGGAATTCTCCCAGATCAAACAACTGCTCAAGCGCATGTCGTGCTGCCATCGGCCTCCTTCGCAGAAAAACGGGGAAGCATGATCAATACCCGCGGGAGGCTTCAACGTTTGAACACTGCGGTCGCATCCCCGGGTTCCGCACGCGATGATTGGGAAATTCTCAAGGATATGATTCTCGAAGCCTCCGGCACAAACGGGATTTATTCGATCGAGGACGTTTTCAAAGCCGCAGCCGCCGAAATCCCCGCACTGCAGGGACTCAGCCTCAGCCGCATCGGAGACCTCGGAATTGATCTGTCCGGGAAAATTTCTTTCCCTCTGGAATCTGCCCCGCTTCCAGCTGTGGCAGGCTCGGCGGTCTAATTCCTTTCGATGGGGGAGGGATTCGTTCCCTCCCCGATGCCACTGCGATTCCCGCTTTTTTCAGGCACCAATTGGCCTGTTCATCGGGAATCCCTGCCCATTCGTCGATTTCCCCGAGATTTTGTTGCATGCGTGTGGAAACATCCGCCCATGAGAAAATCCCCATTCTTCCTCGCAACGATCCTCCTCCTCGCCCTCCTGCCTGCCTCAGTGTTTGGTCATGGCTCCATGGCTAACCCGATCAGCCGGGTTTATCAGGTGTTTTTGGAAAATCCGCAAACCCCTCAGAGCAATGCAGCAAAGGCTGCGGTCGCCACCGCGGGGACCCAGGCGTTTTATGACTGGCACGAAGTCAACCGCCTCACACCAAACCGCAATTACCGGGAATTGATTCCGGATGGTCAGTTGCCCGGAGTTGGAAGACAAAAATACGCGGGACTAAATCATGCCCGTGTGGACTGGCCCGCAACCAAAGTGCAGCCCGGCCGGTATGATTGTGTCTTTGCCGCTCCGACCCCTCATGAGCCCAGTTACTTTGAAATGTATGTGACAAAGGCCAACTACGATCCCACCAAGCCGCTCAAATGGTCGGATTTGGAGCCGATGACCGTTCTGGAGGCTCCCCGCTTGGATGGTTCGAATTACCGATTTTGTGTGGAAATGCCCCAGCGCACGGGGCGCCATATTATGTATGTGATCTGGCAGAGGATTGACCCCGCCGGGGAATCCTTTTTCTCCACGAGTGATCTTGATTTTGGCGGATTTAACTATGACCCCGCCTTCGCGGTGCCTCCTGCCCCGGAGCCCAAAAAAGCAACGATCGAAGGGGGCTGTGGCACGGGATGCACATGCAATGGAACAACACCCAATCCCTCTCCAAGTCCGAGCCCAACGCCAACCCTTCCTCCAGTGGTCGTGGCTCCCGGTTCAGCCAATACCGTTTTTGAAAATCAAACTGTTCTGGTCACCTTCAAAATCACCAGCGATTGGATCAGCGGATTCCAAGCGGACATTGTGATTCAAAACAAAACGGCCACCACCCTGCGCGACTGGCGATTGGCCTTTCAGTTTTCCAGAGAGCCGGTCGCCCCATGGAATGCACGTCTCGTCTCGAAATCAGGAGACCGTTACACCTTCGATGCGCAACCCTATCAATGGAACAAAGACATTCCTCCCGGAGGCAAAGTCTCTTTCGGATTCCTCGGGAGTCCCGGCAACGTGAACCAGCCCCCGACAGCCTTTGACTTTTCGCCTTCCTCAGG